>JBBRJI010000490.1:0-5017 GCA_038219625.1 Pirellulales bacterium
GAAGAAAAGGATGTAGCGAGGATCTTCATGTTTTGTGCGGGGCCGCGAAGGCGATCGTATAGTTCATCCTTGGTATGTAGCCAAGTTTTTGGAAGCCCCTTAGTGATTGGATGCTCAGTATCTCGCACAACGAGCGAAAACTCGTGTTGGGAACCGTGACTTCCGCCTTTGCCTGGAGAAGGGTCCATCACCATTTTTTCCTCTGCATTCAAATAGACATACGGACCACTTTTTTCGTTGCGATCTCCCCATCCGCCTAATCCGATCATTTTGTTGTATTGTTCCCAGTCGCCAAAACTGTTGTCCGCAGCGTGCAGAATAACCAGTCCACCACCGTTCGCAACGAACTTTTCAAAGGCGACTTTTGTTTCATCGGGCCACGGAGCGGCACCGTGGCCAAAGTTGTTGATAACAACGTTGTACTTGGAGAAGTCTGGTTTGTAGTCGGGGTCAGCAACTGCGCTCTTTTTCGATTCCCGAACCACGCCGTCATTGAGCGGGTATTTGCTCAATAGATCGTCCCCCTGCCAGGTGAATTTGGTTCGGGCAATATCAACGGAGTATCGTTTCGTATCCTCGAGATACTTTTTGATCATCATGGTCGTCTTAGGCCATGCTCCGTGATTGTTTTGACCATCGATGATCAATGCTCGAATGGGGGCCGGCGATTGAGCGTTGATCGTGCCGGAAAAAAGAAGAAGCAAACAAAAGATAGAACAGAGTGCTCGAAGCATTTTCGATGGGTCCAGGGTGGGAGAGGAACGGCCAGGGTGGAAGAAGTACGGATTGTGGACGAATGCGCGAGATTAGCAGACTCAAACATGCAAGTCTAATTGTCGTTCCCAACCTTACGATTGTCCATCGGGGAGAGCGGTTTATGACCTTGTACCGCGAGAAAGAGTTCGTTTTCGTTCTTCAGTAAAATTCCACCAGGGTTTGGCGAGTCCGCCGTTGGCAAAACTGACCAAAGATAGAAAAACATCGATCACACACGGATCGTGCCTAGTTTTGGTGATGGAACAAAGCCGATCGTACATTTCGTAAGCATCCTGTCCAGACAATTCTTCTGGTTTTCGGATGCCAAGCAGTTGAAGATCGGCTTGAGTAGCCGGGCCAACATTCGGTAAATCCAGTAGCGACTTAATCGATTCTCGCTTGACCTTGGCTGGATTCACTAGCGGCGTTCACCTTTGATACCGGTTGCCAGATATCGCGTCGATTCTTCTTCCAGAAGATCGGTATCGCTTCCGTTGCTTTTTACCTCAACGCGGAAGCGATGGACGCCAGGTTTGGACGCCTCAGCATGGATTCGCAGTACGAGTTTGTCGCTGGGACCAATACTTGGGATCGAACTGAATATAGCTTGACCTGGAACGATGCGACCTGCGTGCCCCTCAACTCTCACAGGCTCGATACCTTCGGAGAATTGGGCGATGACTTCCACATCGGAGGCCATTTTTTTACCGCGATTCGCAATGACAATCTCGTAGACCACAGGTTGCCCTACGGGTGCAGGGGCGGCCGGATCCACTACCGTCAAATGCAAGTCCGCGATCGCATCGATATTGGTTTTGAAGTCCGCTTTGGCTTCGGCAGACGAGCTGCACTCACCGATAAAGACAAGCTGGTTGTCACCGATTTTGGACAAAGTCAATCGAAGTGGGATGGTTTGCTTTTCCTGAGGATCGAGCTTTTTGATCTCCCATTTGATGCGATCGCCACTGCGGGTAGAACCTGGTGGCAAAGTGACAATCTCTGCGCCCGAAGGAAGCGTTATTGAGCAATGCGTTCCCAGTGCAGCGATCGACCCGACGTTGGTCAATTCCAATTCATAATCTACGATGCTTCCCTGGTAAAATTCAGCTGGACCGAACCAAGTTGCTACAAGTTCCGAATGTCGAACTTGAACATCGATTGCACATTTGGCTTGCACTTTCGAAATAGCGCTGGTGGCAGTCGCAACGATTGGCAGCGAACCCGATTGCTGGAACGTCAATTCCACTTCGACAATTCTTTCGCTACCAGCGGCAACGTCGCCAATATCAGACTGGTTGCTACCGTATGGTTCGGCGGTCATTGCGACCGAGATTGCCTTAACGACGGCGTTGCCGGAGTTGCGCACTCGAATACGGTACATCTGAGGCTTGCCAAAGGTAACTTCGGAAGGCCCCTCCAATGCAATGTCCAACTGCGGCTGTTGAACCTCAATTTTCAATTCCGCATTTTGAGGGAGAGTCGTCCACTCGACACCCAACGCAAAATGCTCCGCCTTGGGTGTTTTTAACAGGATCATGGCGGTCTTGGAACTTCCGGGAGGGATTTCCCCCAGTTCCCAGATGACTGTGTTTCCGTTTTCATCGCTGTCCGGATGAGCGGCCCCATCCGTGACTGAGACATTGCCAACCGCGACTTGTTTCGGCACCGCAACGCTCACGATCAAACCGTTCAGCGGCTCCGTTCCTTCGTTCTTTGCAATGACCTCGTAACTGTTCTCTTCGTCTACCAAGATCGAACTTGGGCCATTGACGGTGACCTTGACACCGGGAACGGTCATTTCACGATGAATCGATGACGTTGGGATCGAGTTTGGGATCGAGGTTGCAGTTTTGGCGCCGTTGTTTGCTTGAACTGTTTTGTCCTTCGATTCTTGCTTTGCAGCGTTGCCGCTACTCGATCGTGCAGTACGGGGGACGTCATCGGCCAGCGCCGTACTTTCACTTGCGATCGCCCGTGTTTGCGACGACGGCGCGGCGGCTTTTTCTTGCGTGCTGGATTTCACGAGGCTGACTGCGGTCTTTTCCGAGGGTTGCCCAAGGTCCACGAGGTTCTTTGGTTCGGGCCGACTCTTGTTCTGGGAAACCTCGGAGAAGGAGTTTGACAGGACGGATGAGGCGGGTTTCTGCCTATCTCGGGTTGAATCGGCGGGCCTTGGTGAAATTGGTGAAATTAACGAGTCCGCGGGGTCGAACTCCATCGCGGTTCGCCGGGACGTGGAATTGGACTCGATGACTATCTCGGATGCAGTACTTTTTGAAGAGCCTGCCGTCACCGATTTTGCATTAGACGACTTGGATTGCAACGGAGCGGGGGACCTGTAGACCGACTTGTCCGTACTGATAACTGACTTGTCAGCAGTGATAATGGGGGCCGGTGTTCTTGCGGAGGCTTCCTTTCGTCCAGAGTTCGGCGTTGGTTCAGATGCGATTCGCTCCACGCGCAGATCGACCGTGTCACGTTCGCGTCGTTCTTGCGCTCGAGGTAGGCTCCTGAACGGTTCTCGTTGGACACGTGGCTGGGATAGCCGCTGGGAGTTTGACTCCTCGCGACTCTCCGAATCGTCCGTTTCATTGGACCCGCGGAAGGCTTTGGTAATGGACTTCAGCGGTACGAGAAAACCGGATCGGGTCGGCTTTCCGTTTGGAGTTGCGGCAGTTGTTGCGGGAACTTTGGGCTTCGGTTTCTGCGGTGGGCTGGCTTGGCTAGATGAGTTTCCGAAAAGTCTTTCGAAAACGCCAGCCTGCGGCTTCGCCGTCGATTCTTGGATCGAATCCTCCTGCCCGGAGCAAGGACGAGGCACAAGAAGAGTTGTGATCAACACCCATGCCCAAGCCACTTCATTTTTGATAATGGTTGTTCGAAGCATACGGAAAACCCCAGCAAATAACGAAGCTCGACTAAAATCTCTTTCCAGGTCATCGGGTGTTCGATTGGGCAGGATTGAGCAGATTGGGGGATTTTGAGGGATTTTCTGCTTTTGCCGGTCAATACTGGCCTTAACTGAGGAAGTCAGGGCATGGAATGCGGGCTACACGATGTGGAAGCATGTCACGGCATGGAATGCCGTGCTACACTTTGTGTTCAATTTTGCAGGGACAAGCTCGAATAAGAGTTGCATTCCGCCCAAGCTTGGCTGGCAAGTCGTTCTGGGTACTTGTGCGAGTCGATCTCGAGCCTTTTTTTTCTTCATTTTCCAGGAAAACGCGAGTCTGCGAAAAATCCAACGAAATCAAAGAGATTGGTTCGGCAATTGCTGGGGTACATGTCATAGACAGGCTGCGAAGTTAGCTGGAAGATTGATAATCGTTGATTTGATCTGTTTTTTGATGGCGTAAGGCTTAGATCAGAAATACGATTAAGGATATCTTCAGGAGAACCGTAGCCTGAACGTTGTCTAATTTCCATTGTCAATTTCGTAGTCGGTAGATTTATGTCTTTCGTCCACACCTCCATTCGACCCAAATCGGAGCGAATCACCATGTCGAGTCGTAGTTTTTCAGAGATCCCAAAGCGGCTTTTCTCGGCATCCTTGTCGTCCGTGTTAGGGTTGAGTTTGGTGTTTGGAACAGGCTTATCGGCCTACGCGACGCAAGCCAAAGACAATCGCTTGATCACCTATCAAGACGATGGAAAGACCCTTTTCGCGCTGAGTTTATTGCCTACGCAAGAATTCGCCACCAAGAATTCGCCCCATGTGGCGGTCGTGGTGGACACTTCCGCATCCCAGAACGGCGACTTTCGCAAGGATTCCCTCGAGATCGCTCAGTCGATCATCGAAGCGTTGCCAGCAAAAACGATCGTGAGCTTGCTCGCTTGCGATGTTGAGCCCATTGTGTTGTCCGCTGCAACGTCACCCACCAGCCAGGCTTTGACGGACGGATTCAAGAAACTCGAAATGCGGATTCCGTTAGGCACAACGGATCTTGCGGCAGCATTGCGAGCAGCGAGCAGAGAACTCGGCAATAAACCGGATTCCAGCATCGTATACATCGGTGATGGCATGCATCTTTGCAACCTGTTGAACACGGCTGAATTTGAATCGCTGATCAATGAAATGCGAGAGTCACGAACCAGTGTTAGCTCGCTGGCCATCGGTCCCAAAACGGACTGCGAGTTGCTTTCAACGATTTCGAACCACACGGGTGGCAAGATTTTCGTTCGCCAGGGGATCACCGCCGCAACGAGTCAACAGATTGGTGACGCGTTGGCAAAAGTGGCTTTGGAACCTGTTTTCTGGCCT
>JBBRJI010000491.1:0-5015 GCA_038219625.1 Pirellulales bacterium
ATGGGCTACGTCGCTACGTCCCCTTTTGCCCTCCCCCTTTCGATTGAAGTCGATCGTAAGTAACGTAGCTTTCGGGACGTCGGTGTTGATTACTCACCCAGATAGAGCAACACGCGCCCGTGTATTTGCTTTCCCTCGGACGTCAATTGGTAGCGTAGTCGCTGACGGTCTCGCTCCGCCGTTAGCTCCATCATTTCTTGACGAATCGCCTTGATTGCCTCTTCATTGCGAGCAGGCGGAGCGACTTGCTTGAGCCGATGAAACAGCCTGTATGTCACAGCCCAACGCGAAAAACTGTTATCTAAAATACGTTTTGTTTCCTCTTTGACGGACACTTCTTCAGGCTCGAGTTTTTATCCAGCGAAATAGCCAGATAACCTTCTAGCGATTCTAGTGGCAGGCTCCAATCCACCGAATTCAGTTCCAAGTTCCAGACGGTAACGGCGTAGTCAAAACTGAAAATCAACTGCTTACCATCTGCAGAAAATGAGCGCACGAGTCCCAGATTGTCCATTGGATGGGCGTTACCAAATCGCTGGATGGGCTGTTGAAGATTATCCAGCACCGGTATCTCTGCATTGTTTGCTGGCTCGCTCTTCCGGGCATCCAATGGAGACTGTTGCGCGATCGAATAGCGAAACGTAAACAACGTACTCATAACAAGCATCACAGCAACTTGGATGGCGATCAACAACCGCTCTCGCGAGTACAGCTTGATCCTCCTATTCCTCGCTTCATCGAGCAATCCAGAGACTCGAGCAAACGTTACTTCTTTACGCTAACGGTATATAAAAGATCCATCCCGTAAGGCATCGCGTTTTTTTCAGCAGAGAATGCTTCACCGCCCGAACTGAATTTCGCCAGCCGTTTTTCGGCCAAGCAGGAAATATGCGAACTGCTTTCCGAAAGCAAGATCAAACTCCTAACGTCGGTCGAGGCGACATCGTACTCCGAAAAGTCCTTCTTGATTCGCAATACGGTCGAGGTCGCGGGAACTGTCCACATTCCTCTTTCCGTGCGACCGGACGCCAGCAGATTTCCGTCGACGTCCAAGAGACTGATGATTCGATTGGCACCCAGGTCCAATCGTCCGGTTACTTGAGCTTCGCGATTAATTTTCCAAAGCTGATTCGTCGAGCTTGGTCGATCGGTTCTAGACGACTGGACAACGTATACTCCACCGTCCGAAGCCGAAATCAACTCATTGATCGATAGCGAATCGCTCGGCAATTGGCACGTAGCCAATTCGCGATAACTTGTTGTGTCGATCTTAGTCAAGGTCGAACCGCCTGCCAGCCAGAATGCCTTGTCCGTCGGGTTGTAGCAGAGTTTCGTCATGGACGATTTCAGTTTCTGAATGCATTCACCGCCTGAATCGAAGATCAACAGATTCGGGCTATCATCCGCATTGCGGGTTCGCAAGACCCACACTGCGCCACTGGACGGATCGAGAGCTAAGGCCAATGTTCTTTCATTCCCAACCAGTCCCTGTTGCCACTGAATCTGTCCCTTGAAATCGATAGAGGTCATGAAATTTTGCGGTCGTTGTGTGGCGGAGTTTGTCGTCATGACGAAAAAGCATTCTCGCGCCGTGTCGCATGCGATCGAGGATCTGTAGCCAGCGGTAGTTACGCCCGCGAGATTCACCTGTGGTCTCACAACTATTTCACCCTTACTATTCATCAAAACAACTTGCTGGCGACCGCCGACGAATGCCAAACCGATCCATTCGGTCGGGCCGCTACCACTGACCGTAACTGCGGCCTCACTACTTGACGTATTTTTATTGCTAGGACTTGGCGTAATCGGAGCCGGACTAGACCGTTTCTTTATTTTGATAACACCGAGGTCTTGTTCGGTAATCCCTCCAGCAGGAGGAGCGAACACCTCGACCCGATGCGTATCGCGAAAGTTTTCGTTGCGAGCGCCAATGACACCTTGAACTTCTAAGTCCGCTTGGCCAATGGGTGCATCCTCGCATGCAAATAGTCCATCCAATTCGACATACAGTCGCACGGCCAGTCTCGCGCGGTCAGAATAGACAAGACGTGCTAAAAAGTACTTGAGGTCTTGCTCGGATAGGTCCTTAGGTAGTTCGAGTTTGCCAAACACCGGACGAGTCTGCTGCCCGAACGTAAGTTCCGATACTCCGCCACTTTCGACCCAGGCAAACTGCTCGGCACTACTCGCGGTCCCTTCCACGACACTGCGCGCATACTTTTCCTTAAGGGACTGAAAATCCAGAGCAACGGACACTTCTCCAGGCGGAACCTGCTTGAAGGCTGCGACTCCATTTTCGTCCGTCATTGCTGTAGACCTCAACGCGCGCAGCTGATGCATGCCGTCACTGGTGGACGATGCAGTTACGTCGACGGACACACCCGCCGCGGGGAGGTCGCTGCGCAAAACGCGGACGTTCAACCGTCCGAAACTCTTCAACTGAATTTCATCGTTGGCGAGCAATCTGGACGCAGCCATCGCGACAATGCCGGAATCTGAACGCAGCAGGTAGAACTGAGAAGCATTGGAGAGATCAAGTTCGATCGCGCCTTCCTCGAGCCGCATCGGCTCCGACTGGAGCAATCCCGGCATGTCGACATCGCCTCCTTGTCTGAAATCGTTACTTAGCTTTACGATTCGCAGAGAACGAGCGGGTTGGCCATCGGGTTCGCGAACGATCAGCGGATGCCGTTCCGGAGTAACAATGCGATCGAGCAAGACTTTGACAACTTGGCGATTCATACGCAAAGCGTCTTGAGCGGTCGCTTCTTCGAGACTAGCAAAGCCAACCAAACTCAGGGCCATCGAGCACGATACAACCTTCAGACGGACAAGCCCACAGGGCATTTTAAGTTCGATCATTATCAATACCCCTCAAATACTTCACCCCTCAAATACTTCTTATTACTTGGATTGTACCCAGTGCTTGCCGCGGAAAACGAATTTCGTTGAATATTCGCCGGGGAGATGCATGGGGACACACTCCATATCATTTCCTGACGAATGCGTGGCTGCATATTCACCGTTGAATGGCGATTTCGTTTCCGAAACGAAACAGAATCACCGACAAAGTGCTGTGTCCCCTTGGTTCCGTCCCACTCATAATGTCTGTCGATGTCTTTTCGGTTTTCGCCCGAATACCATTGCGTATTCCGGCTTGATTTGGTGTAACAAGGGTGTCAGGAGTCTTAGGTTCAACGTAGAGTCAGAACTACCCATGAAACCTTTGTTTAATCGTCAAATGCCCGCCGCATCCATTCTTGTTCTGCGCGAGAAATTCCAATATCAGTGGCGGTCACTCGCCACTGCGAAACGGCTTGTCGGACTTCGTCGATGATTGAAATCGCTTGAGCATGGTTCAAGCGAAAATACTCGGCCACTTCTGTCGCTAAATCGTGACTGAGGGAGTTGTCGTCATCCGAGATATTCAAGCTCAATCCAGTTCCACTTCGATCTGGGTTAACATCGTATGCCGGTGAAAGTTTCCAGCCATCTGGCTGCAACAGAAATCCATGATTGCGCAGGTGATCATCCGTATTAGAAACACAAATCGAAAAAACGATTCGCCGCCACAGTTCGTGCATGTCTGCCTCGGTATCGGCACCATTACGGATTAAGAACTCCACGATCTCCAGATAACTGGCACCTTCTTTGAAGCTCGTGCCGTCTGAATATCCCAACATGGTCATGGCCGAAGCAAAGTGTTTTCGAAAACGTTTGCCGTTGACGACGACGCGATCAAATCGTTTGACAATGAATGTATGGTGTGGCTGTCCCAGTTTCTGTGCGGTGGCTTCCGCGACATTCAATCCCGCAGCCCGAGCAAGTCGGTGGGTTACCATCTCCCACCCGCCCACATCAATCAGGTCGTTTCGTCCCGGAAACTTGGCAATCCAAAGATTCTGATTCTCGTCACAGATTCCCGCTTTGGGACGAGCGCCGCCGATGGATGAGCCGGGCGCCAGCAGAAGCCTCAGCCATTCATGTTCATCTAGTTCTTGATCAAAACCTTCATCTGACTGAAACCGCCAGGCCGCGTTTTCCAATTCGCGAAGCCGGACCCACGGAGGAGCCGGTTGGCCTTGCTCGTCAGCCAAGAATTCTCCCTCAAAATTTGTTTTGAAACGGAGGCCACCCATGCGCTGCTCGTCGTGAACGCCAAGCAGGAAGTCGGTTCCCGTTAATAATCTGTTTTTTCGTCCCATGAGTCGCGCATCCCTTGCCTCTCGACGCGTCATGATCAGTTGCCCCCAGCGATCCGGGCTGGAATCGAGAAACATCCCAAAATTGGGGCGATCCTTATCGCTGGAATATTGTGGACCGGAGAACAACTTGAGTTCCGGGTCCAGCAGGAACGCATTCCCACTCTGGAGCCATCCCGGATCGTACTCGAACGAAAACGTTTCTTTTCCTGACGTCGTTTGACTGCGCAACAGCCCCACAAGCTGTGGCCCGCGCAGCTCTTGCCAATCTCCGAACACAAAGATTTCACGCGTCATTCGTTATCGCTTCGCGGGGGATTTTGTTTGGAACTCGGTTCGGTTTTCGGGGCGCGCGAGCGGGGTTGCTTCAGCTTGGCGTCTACCAGCCGACGCCCGAGTTCATCGTCCGACGCCAACTTGGAAAAATCAGATTCCAAGCCCAATACGAGGAGCACTTGGAACAGGACGGTGATCGACGTGTTGCTGTCCCCTTTTTCCAACAGATGCAGGGTGTTTCGGCTGATCCCCGCCCGCTCGGCGACCTTGGTCGCCGAAAGCCGACGCCGCAGCCTAGCCAGACGCAAGTTCTCCCCCAAGCCGTTAAGAATACGCCGATGTTTGGGCAGCAGTGCCTTTTCAGCTCTCACCTTGGTGTCCTGTAAGTTGAGCAAAAAAATATATTTTAGCTCAAAGTATAGTACGTTTTCTCATTGGCGGCAAGCAATTACCGAACTGAATACTCCAGGAGCAGCATTGCCCGGTCGAGCGACCGGAACTTCTCAAGAACACAGCGAGGGATCGAGTGTTAACAAC
>JBBRJI010000492.1:0-4998 GCA_038219625.1 Pirellulales bacterium
GGCGATGTGCTCAAAGCGATCAATAATCTGACCATCGGCGTCGAAGCCAAAATCAATGAGACCGGCGACGGCATTTTGATCGTCGACACAGCCGGCGGTTCATCGCAATTGAAAGTCGCCGACGTTGGCAACTCCATCTCCGCCAAGCTGCTTGGCATCGCAGGTACGGCCAAGGAGTTGACCGTCGATGGACAATCAATCGACGGGATCGATGGAACGCGCACATTGCGAATCGAAACCACCGCCACGACGACCGTGACCCAACTGACCGAGAAACTGAACGCACTTGAAGGTTCCGTCAGCGCGAACCTGATTTCATTTGGCAACTCCGGTGTTCGCCTAGTGCTCAACGGAACTCAAACCGGTGCGGCTGGTCGAGTGTCCGTTGATTCCGATTTGAATCTCGGCTTCTCAGAAACCGTAACCGCCAAAGACGCTCTGCTCGCTTACGGCGCATCGGAAACCAGCGGCGGTGTACTCATCAGCTCGTCGACGAATCAGTTCACCAACGTGGTCGATGGCGTCAAGCTCGAAGTGCTGGCTACTTCCACGACTCCAGTCACCATTTCGGTCAACAAGAATAATGACGGAATCGCCAAGCAGCTACGAACGGTCGTTGAACAGTACAACAAAGTTCGCGACAAGATTAAATCCGACGGCAGCTACGATGAAGCTTCTAAGACGGCCGGCGTTCTGTTCGGTTCCAGCTCAATTCTGCGTATTGATCTCTCCTTCGGAAAGCTCTTTACCGGCCGGGTCAACGGAGCGGGCGACATCAAGTCCATCACTCAGCTCGGCGTACGCTTGAACGATCAAGGCAAACTAGAGTTCGATGAGGCCAAGCTGAATGCCGCGTTGGCCGCCAATCCAGAAGCGGTGCAAGAGTTCTTCACCACAGAGAAGACGGGCTTTTCGGCGAAGGCCAAGGACATCGCTAACACGCTGGCTGGCGTAAAAAATGGTTCAATTCTCAGCCGCACGCAATCGCTCCAAGCCAAGATTGATCAGAATAACGTGCGTATCGCTAACTTCACTACCAAGCTCGATAAGCAACGCACTCGACTGCTGAATCAGTTTTACAATCTCGAGAAATCGATAAGCAGTATCCGCAACAATTTGAACGCCATTAGCAGCATCAACACCAACTTATCCAGCACAAGTTCGAGGTAGCGTGGGTGTTTCTGTTATCACTGATCTCGACGACTCTCGGCTCGATGCCTATCGAGATATTCGCTCACGCAATTGGACCTATGTCAGCCAGCGTTTCATAGCCGAAGGTCCGCTGCTCACCGAACGCTTGCTCGCCAGCAACTACGAAACTGAATCGGTTCTGCTCGATCAAAAGTACTCGGCACAGTACCTGCCAACGCTTCCTGAATCGGTCGAAGTGCTGTTACTGAATCACGAGCAGATCGAGTTGATTCTCGGATTCGATTTTCATCGCGGTGTGCTCGCCTGCGGAGTTCGCCCCAAGCAACTCTTTCTCCCAGCCGACTTTGGTGCACCGCCGCTACCCAACGAAACACTTGTGGCCGCCATCGGTGTACAAGACCCAGAGAATCTCGGGAGCATTCTGCGTTGCTGCGCGGGTTTCGGCATCCGCCGCGTGATCATCGGCCCGGGCACCGCAGATCCTCTTGCCCGTCGCGTGCTACGCGTCTCAATGGGAACCGCCCTGCGCTTGCAACTGTTGCAGTCTAAGAACATCGTCGACGATCTCGCCTGGTTAAGCGAGTCGTTTGCGATCACTAGTTACGCCACCAGCCTGCGTGATGACTCGCTGCCTCTTGAAAGTGCCGAGCGCCGCGGTCCAGTGCTAATTCTGGTGGGCAACGAACGCTACGGATTGCCTGAAGAAGTACTGCGAGCCGCCGAGCACTGTGTTCGCATCGACATGGACATGGGGACCGATTCTCTTAACGTCAGCATGGCCAGTGGAATTGTAATGCACTACTTTTGCCGCATCGCCTGAGATGTTTCTGGTTGTGAGTGAATAATCCGGGCTAGCCTCGCAATCATTCGATCGCTTGCAAGGGCAATTGCGATTCGCTTTGTCGAGCCAGATGTTCGAGCAAGTGAATCAGCATGTGGGCGCGGACTTCGTCGCGAACATCGGCGAGTGCTTTCGAGCCGGCTTCGACCTCATGCAGCTTTATAAGATGGACTCCCGTTGCCGTGTGTATCGGTTCGCTAACCTCCTCGGGCATTATCTTCATGAGCGTCGTGACAATGGTAGGATCCAGATCGCCTGTTCCTCGACACCAGATTTGCTCGCGCACCCGCACGCTATCCTTGGCATAGATCGGCTCAAGTTTCATGAACTCATCTGACACTTCTTTCCAAGGCAGCTCGGCGGACATCAAACGACCGCGCAGATCGGCCAAGCCTTGCGCTAGCCGCTCGCGTTTCGGCGACTTCCCTGCACGCACGGCGATGTTGACCAGCGAGACTCGAAAACGCGTCCCATCGAATCGCTTTTTCTGGTTTTCGAAGTGCTTGGCAACATTCTTCTCGTTCAGTTGCTGTTGCAAGTAACGCTGCCAAGATAAACGAAACGCTAGATGGTCACGCAAGTTCGACTCGTTTATTCCAGCTTGTCGCGATTGCTTTCGAATCAGCGCTTCAGCACTCAGGGTCTCGCCGTTACCAGGCTGACCATTCTCTTCCATCCAACGTTCAACATCGTCTCGCCGCACGGCGAGATTGCGGGTCCGCATTGTTTGAAGAGCCTGCCGCTGCTGAGCAACGAGCTGAATAGTTGATTGCAGAATCGCAGGTGGAAGTGCGATTAGCGGCTCGCTCGCTTCACTCGCAACTCTCCCTAGTTGAAAATCAATGTCTCGGTTTGTGATCGATTGCTCGCCGAGCTTAGCGACAACTTCCACTGGATCTTGTGAAAAAGCAACTTCGGCCAGACAGCTCTGAACCAATGCCCAACCAAGCAGAGCAGCGGCGGCGGAACGCGAGGGCTGGACACTCATGGAAGTTCAATATCCTGCAGCTCGAACTTTACTGACTGGCGTGTGATTGAGCCGGGCGATTCGTAGATCAATTGAAATTCGTCGGGGTTGCCATTGATCTGAAACAGATAAGCGATCCCGACCGCGTTCGGAGTCATTGCATAAGTTTGCCAGCCCGCGTTCTCAAGGCGGCGTCCTTTGGGATCGAGCAGATAAGCGACGTTTGAAAGTGCCCAACCGCGATACGATTCGAGAGCTCCTTGATCGTCATCAAACTCAACCAGGATTCGCATTTCAAAAACAGCATTGTTGCGGCGAGCCCCTTCGAGGATGACTTCGACCTCGCCAAATTTCTCAGCCTGCCGAGCTCCGTTGCCAAATTTTTTGAATACATACTTGTGCATTTCGCTCGGCACCGCGAACACAAATTCACCGTTCAACTTTTTCAGTTTTGCGGTCGCACGGTCTGGTCGAGCTAATTGCAAATCGATTTGTGCGGTGCATCCGCCGCCGGTCAGTGGAACTTCGGGATCCGATTGCTGATTCGGAGCCATCAACGTTTTATCGTCACCGATGGTGGCTTGCACAGACGACATCGGTATGCGCAAGAACACCGGTTTCAGCCGAGGCTCCCAGGCGACCATCATGGACAGATCAAGTTGTCCGCCAAGCCGCGAATTAAAGGGCAGCGTAGATTGAATCGAAGCCACATCCACACGGAAAGGGCCGTTCGTATAAGCCTTCACAGCAGAGTTGGTAGCAGCCTCGCCGCCGGGCATCAGCGTCAATCCGTCCTCAATCGCTGAATTGTTGACTCGCAGTTTCGCTTGCAACATGACTTTGTCCATCACTGTCCAAAACGGAGTCTCTTTCTCATTCAGCTCAATCTCGACACTAGCGAAAGCATCTTCTCCCTCTAGCGAGATCTTGTTCCCTGTCTGCTCGGAAATTTCCTTGATCGCTTCCGTCAATTTCAGCTTGCCTTCAAGCGTTACTTTGGAGGGTTCGAAGAAGACTTCGATGTTCGAAGACTGCAGTTGTTGGCGGATTCGCTGCAAACGAACTTTCGTTTCGCCCGACGTGTTGGCATCGACTTCTGGAAGAAAGCCAAGACAGGCTGGTCCCAGCTCGACCAAACTTTTTTCGGCCGCATCGCGATCCTTTAAGGACTTTGAATCGAGTTCGCGAAGCAATTTGCGGACATTCTCGATCGTAGCTTTCGGTGACTCCTGCCTGGCAGCGGTGCTTGAATTCGCCGGAGTATCTTGCGCGAACGAAGGTCGCTCCAGCAAAGTGAACAGAACGATTGAGCAGAAGAGCGTCGTTGCGGCGTGGATTGGCTGACGCCACTGATGGCGGTTTATGAACATCGACATGGTCGCTCAATCGTTAGAAGCGAAAAGACCGTTTGCGTAAACTTGTGAACTCTAGTTTACCGCGCCCCCTAGGCAGGTGGCTACTGTCGCAGCGCAGTAGATTTCCAGTGCGTTCTTGTTCGAATCCGGATTTGGAAAACCGATCTATGCTTTGTTCATGCAAAACCGGCGGGCGATGGTTCTGGCCATGGCTGTGTTTTCTGTCCCTGCTGATGGCGAAATCCAGCCACGCACAACCGCCGATAACGCCACCACCCATAGCGCCACCGCTTTTGCAACTAAAAACGCCAGACTCCGTGTTGACCGGTCTGCCCATCCAGTGGAACAAGTCGGAGGCGGTGCTGCTCGAGCCGACTGGTCGCATGCATTATGTATCCCAGTCCGACATTGCTTCCCATCAGGTCTTGGATCGTTCCTTCAGGCCACAATCGCCCATGGAGGCCAGCCAACTACTGCAAAAAGAACTTGGGTCGAACTTCGAGGTGCTCATTCATGGGCCTTACGTGGTTGCGGCACCGAGAAGTCAGGCGGCGCGATGGCGCGATCGTTTCCAGGCATTGCTTGCTGGTTATACCCGCTATTTCGAAGTTCGCGGTTGGCCTCTGCGCCAACCTGATTTTCCTCTAGTTGTCGTTGTTCAGCCGAACCGAGTTTCGTTCCAA
>JBBRJI010000493.1:0-4995 GCA_038219625.1 Pirellulales bacterium
GGCTCGGTTGCACGAACGAAAGTCGAGCGATCAGCAAGCGGAATACCACCGACAGTCGCAACGACCTTGGCGCCTAACTCACCTGCTCTTCGAGCAATAAATCTCAATCCAACCGACTGCGTTTGACCCGGAGGAAGATAACTTACTTCTCGAGCCACACGGTTGGATCCCGTATCAGGTCCCGCGTCGGTACTTTGCAAACCTGAATCTGCATCGACAGTCAGGATCAAGTTGTTGATTGTTTCACGACCTGTATTGGTCGCTAAAATTTCAAACACGGTCGATTGCCCGACTTCGACTTTGTCGAGTCCAATCGCCGGTGCAAATCGAAGGTCGACAGTCGGCCTGACTGCTAAAAGACCGGTAACTGCTTTCTCGGTAATATCCGGGCTTGCAGTCGCAGTGAACTCGATTCGGTTATCACTCTCGGCCATCGGAGTGATTCGAACAATCGCTTCGAAGAGCTCTTGAGCACGGAGAACGCCAATATTCCAAACCGCGCCCGTGTTCGTCTGAGTCGTTGGTGCTTGTGTAATGTACGCAGACTGGAGCCCACCATTTTTCAAATCCATCACCAACGAAACATTTTCAGCGTTCATGTTACCGGTGTTGAGTAGCTGAACCTGAAAATCGACCGGTTTTCCAACATTCGTAGTATCGTTATGATTAATGCGTAACTCTAGAACAGGAGCACTCCAAGTCACCATTGTCTGGCCACGGCCTAAAGGCAACTCGGGCATTTTTTCGGATGCGTTCGCGGGTCGAGCGATTTCGATTGCGACAATCGCTGTACCAGGGCGGTTCGTTGGGTTGGCGAGTTGGATGTTTGCTTTTCCATCTGCATCGACTCGTATATCTGTTCCGCCAGCGTTAGGGCTAATCCCAACAAATTGTCCTACCTCAGGAGTCATCAAACGATATTTGACGATCCAATCTTCAGCGGGCGCGAATCCCTCGGCTTTCATGACGCGCGTCGACAGGTTTGCGATCTGGCCAACTCGCAGATTCTGCGGCGCAGGAAATTGCCACTCGGCATCGACCCAATAAATCGTTGCCGTTTGTCTTCGCCGGTCCCAAACATCACTATCCGGAGCCAGAACGGTGACTCGCGACAGTCCTTCTGTGGGGCTGGTTAAACTTACCCAAGTCTGCCCCTTCTTGATCGGCAAATCGTCTGATTGGCGTTGCGAGCCGCGAGTGATTACGCCGGGCTCGGCACTCGTTCGCCCGCGAGCAAAATCGACGTCGAGTTTCTCAACTGCGTTCTTCGGTTGACGATGACTTGTAAAAAAAGATTTTCGTTTCCCTTTCATATCGTCGCCTACTTCGATCAGCTCACCAACACTGTCCGGGGAAAGCATCCACTCGATCGGCTCGCCCGACACCAAGAAGCCATCCTCTCCACAAACTCCAGCTAGTAAGACGACCTCACCACCAACGGGTGCGACAATTCTGGTAGGTGTTAAAAGTATCTGTCCGCATCGACCGCGGTCGTTTGAACCAGTTCCAACGGGGGTTGGAGAAACAGGGTTGGGACCTTGCAAGCAGGCGGCCGGAGCGGGTGGTTGCGGGAAGCTTGCGTTGGGGACAAGACTGGTCCCAGTGGAACCATGAAGCTGAGGCAGCGTTAGCTGGGTCGGTGTGGGCGCGAAAATACGATTGCCGCTTGGATCGATCGCCGGAATCGCGAGTGTAGCGCAACCTTGAAGGAAGGTTAAAGCGAACGATGCCACGAGAGTTCGTGTGAACCAACTATTTTTGACGTCCTGTCTCTTGGCAACCATCCTGAGCCAACCTCCTTTCCTTTGATTCTCAATTCTGCAGAGCCTCTCCAGCCGAAGTTTAGCTCACAACAAACGACCACCCACGAAATCTAGGATGCATTTCTATAAGATTTCTAGCTCCCGAAACGCAATCGTTCGGTTTGTACCAACTGTTTCAAATGTAGCTTCACAGCTAAACCGGCTAGAGACAAATGCAGTGAAGACGCTGTAGTCGACGAGGCAAGATACTCGAATGAACACTGTATGTTTCGTAAAGGATTACTACGATGATCGCTCGTATCACGGCAGCACTAAAAATTCCCGCATTCAGACTTACCGTAGTATGTCTCATCTGTGCATCGATTTGTATTTTTCAAGTTGGTTGCCGCAAAACTCTATCGAGTGCTGGCCCAAGCCGGTTATGGCCAAAGTACATTCAGCGACAGAGCGATCTCGCGTGGACGGAGCAAGGCTTTTGTGAATCAGGCCGACATGTAGCTAGCAAGACAAGCGCTTATCAGGCAGGATTCAATCAGGGTTTTTACGAAACGGCTTATCATCGCATTCAGCCCGCAGGTTCTGGAGATTATCAAAATCCGCCGATTCCAAGCCGCATAGCAAAGCGACTTCAACACACGACTTCACCGGCTGTGATTCAAGGCTACCATCATGGAAGCCATATCGCATCCGCCTCTACCATCGCTGGTTTTCATTTAGGCGATGCCCCATTGCCGGGCGTGTCACGAGTCTATACCAAGCGATAGCGTATCCACTGAGCCGATGGCGCTTTCCACGGGTGACGTCCGGCGATAACCATTCATCCCGGCATGTTACGCCAGGCTAGTGCCCGATGACACCTACTTTGAAGACCATTGTCGTCGTTCGCTCCGCGAACGAAACGTGAATCCCGAGCAAAACGAGAAAATGTCCTAGCTTCACGCACATTCGCGGAGCGAATGGCGACACTGGTTGTCGGATCGGTCCATAGCGATAACAACATGCAAAACGGGACGGGACTGATATCGCTAGCTACGGGTTTCAACTTTGCCGCAAGACTTGCGAAACTTGGTAGGGTTTTAACGGCGCTGTTTTTGAAAATCGATCTAAAAGAGAAGATTGATTTAAGAATCCGGTCCGCATTTGCCGAAACAAACGTTTGCCGGAAAGCTTTTCTGTCGAGACAACGAATGTTCCTCGAACGATCATCCTCCGGCGACATTGAAGAGACGCACAATTCAGGGCGAAATCAAAATGGCTCGTGCCTATGCTGCTCGACTAGGATGCATTGCGATGGTCTTCGGACTGTTGGAGCATTTTGTCGGGAATTCGCAGGTCAGCCAAACAGCGATGCATGCCGTGGTTTTGTTGCTTGTCTTCAGTGCGTTAGGTTACGTGATTGGTTCTGTAGCTGAAGAGTTGATTCGACAGTCTGTCGAAGCAAACTTCCGTCGTTCTGTCGAAAAATCGACCAGCGGTAGTCAATCGCTACAGAAGAATCCGAAGTAAACGATTTACAAGCTCGGTCCCTCAACAAACTCGCAGGCCAAAGGATTGGCATGGCTTTGTTTAGTCCCAATTGCTAATGTCGAACTGACTTTTGCAATCGGTGCTAAAGAGTCGCTACGCCTTTGCCATAGCATACATGGAGGTTTGGATGGCAACGACGATTACGTCGGGTATTGATATTCAGGACGTTTGGGTCAAATACAAAGAAGACCAAACAAATGTCGAACTACGCAATATATTGATCGAACGGTTTATGCCGTTGGTTCGGTATAATGGGGAACGCATTCGATCACGATTGCCAGAAGGTGTCGAGCTGGACGATTTGACCAGTGCTGGCATTTTCGGACTGATGGACGCAATTGACGCGTTCGACATGTCACGAGGCGTCAAGTTTGAAACCTATTGCGTCCCTCGCATTCGTGGAGCGATGCTGGACGAACTTCGCACGATGGACTGGGTTCCTCGATTGGTTCGCAGCAAAGCCAGCAAGCTTGGCGAAGCGACCAAAACTCTCGAAACACGCTATGGCCGAGCACCGTCCGATCACGAGCTCTCGTCATTCATGGAAATCCCGCTTCCTGAGCTGGAGAAAATGAAAAGCGACGCGGCAGCCGTTGGTTTGGTATCACTTAATAAGAAGTGGTACGAAACAGACAGCTACAAAGACGTTCGCGAAATCGATATCCTCGAAGACAAACGCGGTGAAGACCCGACCTTTCGCATTCAAAAGGGTGACCTGATGCGATTGGTAACCAAGGGACTAAATCGCAACGAACGCTTGATCATCATTCTTTATTACTATGAAGAAATGACGATGAAGGAGATCGGTGCAACGCTGGACCTGAGTGAAAGTCGCGTAAGTCAAATGCACACCAGTATTGTTCAACGACTTCAAGAACAACTGGGCCGTCGCAAGCCTGAATTCGGAACATAGTTTTTTTGACTTGCGTGAACCTCGGGCGCTAGCTGTGGGCCCGAGTTGATGGAAACGTCTGCAAGTCCGAGGCCCACGGCTATCGCCTGAGGTTCACAAGGGGAGACGTGGCTGGGCGAAAACCCACAGGTATCGATTCGGCATAAGTCGTAACGCTTCGATTTCACAAGGACTTGCATTCATGTCACAGATTCAAAGCTCACTCGCTACTTCAACAGCCGCTGCTGCCAACACGTCCAGCGAAAAACGTGGCGAAGGTCTCGACAGCTTGGATCCGGCTCAGTTCTTGAATCTGATTATTACGCAGCTTCAAAATCAAGATCCGCTCGCTCCGACCGACAATGCGGCTTTGATGCAACAAGTTGGCCAACTACGCGAGATCACGGCCAACGACAAGCTCACGACCACGCTGACTTCATTCTCGATAACCCAAGAATTGACTACCGCCAGCACCTTGATAGGTCGAAATATCAACGGGCTTGATACCACCGGTGATGAAATCACGGGCCTCGTGGATAGCGTATCAATTAAGGTAGATGAGAAAGATCGGAATAATCGTCAGGTCCGAGTACAAGTCGGTAGCAAAACGGTCGATATGTCTAATGTGAGGTCGATCGACGGAGTGACAACGGCGACTCCGGCAACTACGACATCACCATAATTTCCTTTACGGGACGCATTAGAATTATCTGCATTGGTTTCTGGTGCAGAAGGCTATCCGTGATTTAGTTAGCACGCTGACGTTTTAGAAAAGGCTTTCGCAATGGGACTTACTTCCGCACTAAGCACCTC
>JBBRJI010000494.1:0-4989 GCA_038219625.1 Pirellulales bacterium
AGGGAGATGCCATCTGCAAAGAGAATGATGTAACGCCTGCAAGGATAAAGCACCATGGTGCTGGGAAGTAAAACAAGCCTTGCACCAAAGCGGCCATGGCTACGCTCCAAGCGATCGCCCAAAAGCTGAATCGGTTTTTGCGAAGTATGTCCGACTGTCGCCACCAGCGTACGATCCACATGAGAGCTCCAAAGTAAGCAATATGCCCTGCCAGCAACGGCATCGAGTTTTGGTCGTAAAATCCTTGCCAGCTTTTATTCCACAATGCTTTGCCATCGTCAATGACTAAGAAGTTTTGGCTTGTGGTAATTTCGGACCATGGAACCATCAAGAATTCGCTGAGAGAAAAACTCGCGATGCCGAGCATGACTCCGGCCGTCAACTGAACGAATCGGAAAACGATGGAGTCCTCCGACTTGGACTCCCAACGTCGGGCTAAGAACAACATTGTCCAAGTCATCGCCAAAGACATGATTCCGGTCCAAGCGATGCCACTGACTAGAGATGTTGCATTCCCCTGGTTCCTAGCCATGGTCAGCATGACTGCGCTGATGGCGATGACTGCTGTGACAATGCCGGACAATGCCCAGCTTCGAGTGGTCTCGTGACTTCGAGTCCAAAAGCCCTGCTGCTTAAAGGTGTTCCGCTTTTCAGTTTGCCAAGTTCGGAGTGCAACTTTGTAAGGTACACGTGCGGGCTTTGGAGGCGCGGGCTGGACGTTGTGGTAATGGGCCGTAGGTTGAACAGCGGCGGGCGAAGTTCGAATCGGCGGAACGTGTTTGGCATATTGCGGCCGCGCTTCGGCAGCCGGTGTTGGAAACGGTTTGTTGGCTCCGCCTGTTAGATACCAAATAACGTAATAACAAACGTAGGCCCCAAGCAATACGAACATCATCGGGGCAATCAACGCCGAATTGGTTACCAAGAAAATAATCGTCAGAACGATGGCAAATCCGCGACCGACCGGCGGCAGGTTTCGGAAGAATGTTTGTGCTTCGCCTACGGCTTGATGGACCGCCCGAGCAACTGGTTCCCGGTAAAGGTTTTCGGCCATCGTAGCGCGGTTCTGTCCATTTCGATATCGCCACGGATCCTTGCCCGCTTGTGCTTGTCCGCCTGGAGTCGGTGCGCCAGCAACCGTTGCGTCGAAACTACCGATCGGCCTGGCGATCGGGATTTGGTTGGCTACGGCGGCGACTTGAGCGGGTCGTAAGACTGGCGGAACATGGACTTCATTTGCGTTGGTGATTTTCACCGCCAGGCCGCTTGCATCCAGTCCCCATCCGAGAGCATTGAGCATTTCCCGACAATCGCGGAATCGAGAAGTCGGGTTCTTTGCCAATGCCTTTTGGATCACGTAGGCAAACGGTTGCGGAACCTGGGACAAATCCGGATCAGCCGTCAAGTGTTTGAGAATGATCTCCTGGCTGCTTTCTCCATCAAAGGGAACCGTGCCGGACAACAGCTCATACAAGATGATACCCATCGAGTAGATATCAATCTCCTTGCCATATTCGCCTTTGCCAATTTCGGGGGCCATGTAATGAAAGGTGCCAACGCTTTCCGTTTGACCACCGCGCCGCGACGCGCTGATGTACTTGGAAAGTCCATAGTCACCAATCTTGATGAGACCACCATCCGTAAACACGTTCGCGGGTTTCAGATCACGGTGAACAATGCCCTGATCGTGGAGATATGCAACTCCGGCTGCCAGTTGAGCAAACCACTGCATAGCGTCATTAGGAGGCATTCCCTGAGGGGCTTTGTCCATCAAATCTCGGAGTGAATCGCCATCGATAAACTCCATAACGATCCAGCCTTGCTCAATCTGATCGAACTTGATGTCGTAGATCGCAACGAGATTGGGATGGCGTAGGTTGAGGCAATGACGAACGCCGCGGACTTCGACCTCCAAGTTCTTTTGAATACGTTTGAGGGCAACTTCCTTGCCCGAATCGCTTTCCGCAAAATAAACTTCTCCGAAGCCGCCCGAGCCAACGCCTCGTTTGATCTTGTATCCATCGAGAGGAGTGTCGCCGCTACCGTATTGGAATTTCATCGAAACACCGATGGGTTCTGATCTGCTGATTTCTTTGGACTGGTTGCCAAGGGACGAGCCCTTAGCGGAATCAATGGTTAAAACATCTTGTGGGCGGCGTCGAAGCATCGTAAACATTATGTTCTCTCCGTCACCTTTTCTGCAATCGTCATCGTTTTTAACTCGTGCGAATCTAACGTTACACTTAGTTTACTCTGGGATGAAATTCGTTTCTGCCCGTAAAAGCTTGGTAGCATTATTCGAGCGTCATTGAAATTTCGTCGCCACGTATCCTTTGGCCCTGAACCAAAGGAAAGGGGGCGCGAATCGGTTTTCCATCGATTTGGATGTTCGCCTGTTCGCTTACCCGGCACATCCACTCTTTGCCGTTGCGAAACAAGACAACTTTGGTTGTCCAATCTGGACAAATCACGTGCGAATTGGACTCTGGGCCTAAAACACAGGATTCGCCCATCAGCAAAGCCGCCGAGAGGAGCGGTTGCCATCGCGTATGCCCCATCAGCTCCAAACGAGCCGACCCGCTCAATTGCGTGGGCTTGATGTAGCGAAGTTCAATGCGTGAGCCAAGGGAAATTGTGGAACCATCGCACAACACCACCGCGCGATCAATTTCCACACCGTTGACTTGAACGAACTGCAACGGCTGAACCAAATGATCTTCGCCATGACGTCGAATGACCGCCGCTCGCCGACTGAGGTCGCCGCGAATCGCCAAATCGACCTGGTTGCCCGGAAACGCTTGGCCGATCGTAACTTCGTTCTGATCGCAAATCGCGTAGCTTCCAACTCCATCGATCCACAGGATTTTTGGTTGAGCCATGGCGATCGAAGGGGGAGAGGAGGAAATAGGTCTTGCGAGATGACTCATCATACTATCATCCTCTCGTTCTTGACCGGGACTGATAAAAAGTTGGGACTGGCTTCCAGCCTGTCGCATTTCCTAGGACAAGCTGGAAGACTATTTTTCCCCCAAAACTGGATTTCATTCTTGGGCCGAATCGTCCGCGACTGCAAGCCAATCAGGCGAAGGACAGTTTGAAATCTGCCTAAAACTGGGTGGCACGCTCTGAGGCTGTGACTTTATAGTACCAATCACACTCCGTGTGATTTCCGCGGTTAAAAACCTGTGATTTCTGAGGCAACATCACACGGAGTGTGATGGGTACTTTCTTCGGATTCAAAAAATCACAGCCTCTCGGAGGTACGAACGGGCGTGGTGAATCGCTACAGTCATTTGCCACACTTCCCACGCCCATCGCTTTGGGCGTGCCACACTGTGGCCTGGCCTAGTAGTCTTCTGCCTGCCGCTCGCCTCGCTAGTTGTTGACCAGCGTTTTTACTTCGGAGCTGTCGCGATTGAAGTAAACCGAAATCTGGTCGACCAGATCCGATGGGGTGTCGTCGTCCGATACCGGAATGCCGACTGTCGTGTCGCAAGTGTCAACCATTCGCTCTTCGACATCGATACGTGTTCCGATATCAGCTACCGTCTGGCGGACAGTGCTTACCCGGCTATCGTTGACCGAAAATTTGCTGCTTGTCTTGGCGACTTCGACCATCGTCAACCGGGCCTGAAGATTCTCGACTTCGACTTCCAATTGTCGTTTTGCAGCCAGCATCTCATCCAATTTGCGTCGAGCACCTTCCAAGTTCTTTTCGCGAGCGGACAGGATTTTCCCAACCTTCTCAGCAGTCGCTTCCTGCGTTTGATAGCTCTTGAATCGGCTCGCCAAATCCTTCTTCACTTGCTCCATGTCGAAGGACTTGCCACCATAGCTGACAAACTTGGCACCGCTTTGAACGTCGTCCGTAAGTTTCAAAATGGCTTGCTTTGATTTGGCGAGTGTTGCATTTTTCGCCAGCACTTCGCGTTCCAACCTGGCCACCTCGACTTCTTCCCGAGCGATAACCTTGAGGTTGCTAGCAATTTCCGGCTTCAAGTCGCTAATCATGTCCCGGGCTCGACTGATTTCGACATCCAGCGGAATTTGATCCTTGATCGTGTCTCGAATGCTGTGATAGCCTGTTTTGATGTAACTGACACCCGAAGTGCCAAACAGGAGAGCGCCTGAACCAACAACAATGGCAGATCCTAACAAGACTTTCTTTAACATGGTATTTCCCCCAAAAGCTGATGAAACAGAGTCGGGGCAACCCCGCTCTGCCGCTCCCATTCATCACGCCGCTTTCAAGGCTGGATTGCCCTCTGCAAACCAGCAAACCTTTGAAAACCGACCGAATATGAGGGGCACGGACAATAAGAGATTCGAGGTCCAAAACAGAATCTTGGGAGTTTTTCCCTTTTTTCCGCCACCGCATCACATTTGCTGAATTCCGGCCAAAGCTGTTGAATATTGGGACTTCGTGAGATTTGCGACATTCTGTCGCCGCTGAAGCGATCAAGGAACCCGAAACGTCGGGTGAAGCAATCTTGACTCCAAGTTCTAATTTTCTTAATTCCCATCAGCTTCGAGCTAATGCTGAACTACCTTTGTTGCCATGATGCCGTCCCAAAAACCGAAAAAACTTCAAACAATCGATCGCTGGCTGAACCGGCAGTTGCTCTGCTGCGCCGTTGTTTGTTTGTGGATGACCGGCTGTAGGCAGCGGGCTTACACTGAGCTTTACGTTGAAAATATGGCCAGCGAAGTGCGCATGCTCGAGGATCGTATTTATGAATTCGATGCCGCAAACGGGTCTCTGGAACAAGAAAACGTCTACCTCGCCAAAGAAGTTGAGGAGCTGAAACGCAAATACGCCGAACTCATGAAGACCCAAGGGTTGGAGCTGAATTCGGGGAACACGTCGCGAAAGAAATCAACCCCTCCACTGAAACTCAAAGGGCAGCCGAATCCGTATGAGTCGATCGAAACTCCGCCAATGCAAGAGTACGGTTCTATTCCCGGCGAGCCCTATCAAATTCCGACGGT
>JBBRJI010000495.1:0-4985 GCA_038219625.1 Pirellulales bacterium
GAACCGATTTTGCCCAAATGCAAGACGAAATGTATTGAAGGCACAGAGAGAAGGCATCCTCGCCCGAATCACAGAGGATTTTTCCGAATATTGGGACTTGTTGCAAACGAATCTTGAGTCGCGACATGGAGTGCATCCCACCCACACGCTGGATGAGATTGAACGGTTGCGAAAGCTCGTCGGTGATCGTGTGGTGTTGGTAGGTGGCTATTTGAACGACCGGTTGGTTGCCGGTGTAGTGCTATTCGTGATGAACAAATTCGCTGCGCATACCATGTATGTAGGGCAAGACTATCGATTCAATGAGCATCGCGCATTGCAATTGGTTATTTACCAGGCGCTTGTCGAATGCCGAACACGCGGATTGCCTTATTTGAATTATGGAATTTCGACAATTCCGGGAACATTGGGTAGGCAATTGAACGCGGGTCTACATGCGTTCAAGCTCCGGTCGGGCGGTGAAAGTGTCTTCCGTGATATTTGGCAATTGGAGCTATGACCATTTCGATCGATCAGTGGTGGAATTAGAGTCTCTCGCTGTTGCAGGTTGGGGTTTCAATCCCGGACTTGGGACGGTCAAACTACAATGATTGATTCTCACGCCCATCGATAACCTCGTCGTTTCGAAACGGGCGATAGCCGAGCATCCGAATGTCGAATGGACCTCGCACATCGTAGTCTATTCCCCGCCAGTTGATACGCTTGCTGCGTAAACATCCGATCAAGGCTGCGGTATAGATCCACTGGGTTGTCCAGACGTACCAGCCCAACTGCCACCAACGCAGGCCGCGATGCCAATCGGCCGATTCTCCACGCGCCAGCACAATCCCACGCACGGCCGACTCCATCCACGGTAACATCAAGCTCAAAAACAGATGGAAAGTCAGCATTGCTACCAGACTGATCATCGAAGCGGTCGTTCTGCCCATGGAAGCATACACTAAACATGCCGTCCAGCCCCACACCAGCAGCGTGGCAGAAGAAACGCCATGTCCAACAACGGCGTACCAGAGAGGATGGTACAACCTGGCGGTCAAGAGTTGGCGCTTAACCCAACCATAGAACGATGGCAGGCTGCAATCCTCGCGATTGACCATCATCAGCGATGGAACAAAGGCAATCCTTTGATTAATTGTCTTAAGTTGCGTGCGAAGCATCGTGTCTTCACAAAGGGCATTCTGCCAACGATCCATCAATTTCGCTCGACGAATGGAATCGAACTTGATCGCCAAGGTGCCGCCCCATGCGATGCTGTACCAGTACATTTGGACGACGGCCGCGCCGTTCCAGACGTGACGAGTCATGGCTCCCATGCTGATGGATTGCGGCATGTACCAACGATTGCCGGTAGCCGCCCCAATGCCAGCCCCTTGGAGGGCTGTCGCCAATTCTCGCAACCAGCCTCGATGCGGGATCGTGTCGGCGTCCAGCAATGCCACAAAGCCTTGTGAGTCGAGTCGAGATTGCAACGCTTGGACTAAGCTAGAACACTTCAAACTACAGCTGGCGAGCGGCTCCGAAAGAATCTGGATTTCAAAGCGATCGAAATCGTGGCTGGCCAACTCCCGCTGAAGAACTGCCCGGGCAGGATCGTTTTCCGAGTCCACCAAAAAGCAAATTTCATAGTCAGGATAGTTCTGTGAAACCAAGCCTCGAATGCATCGACTTAGGAAGGGATCCCCTCCCCGCAAACACAGAATAACCAGGGCCTTGGGAGCCGAGGCATCGTCGATCCTTTCGCCCTGCCAACGCCGCAATCGAAACACGAAGCCAGCAACCAAACCAAATTGAATCGCGGCGGATATGGCCAGTGCGATGAGCAGAGCAATCAGCCAAGTATTCATTAGGCTGCGGTCTCCGCAGCAAAGCTTTTAAGCTGCTTCACGGTGGCTGCCATGAGCTCGCAAGCGATCGACGGCTCCACAACTCGCGAGTCAAAACGCAATGTCAGTGTCAACTGCTCTCCATACTGCAACGCGAGCCAAGCCACGCACATCCATGGGGCCATTGGTCCCAGTATCTCCAACGTTTCCAGTTTCGCCTGACCAGCCACCAATCGCCCGTCCGTGTTTTCCAAAGGTGACCCCAAAAACAACTTTCCCAGATTCGAAAAGACGAGGCTCGTTTCGCATCGCTTTGGAATTGCTGACTTCGACCGAGAGCCACCAGTCGCAAACACCTTCTTAATCCAAATCGAAAAGATGAAAATCAGGGCCAGGCGATTGCGTTTGATAAGTTCTAGTTCGTTGTGGATGCTTTGAAGCAATGCACCGTGCTCGGAGATTTGGATGCGAGTGCGATCCAAGAATACACAGCTAACAATATTGGCCGCTGTTTGATGACGGTAATCGTCGGTGACTCGCATGCTAAAGGGAACCATCATTCGAATCCATTCTCCATCAGAACCTGGATTCCGGCTTGCTCGCTGTTCCGAACAACCGATAAATACGGAAGCCGCGATGAGTTCATTGAGGTTCCAGTTGGCGCGTCGAGATGCCTTTCGAAAATCGAAGGTTTCGTTTCGTGTGAAGCAATGCGAGATCGCATGGATCGACGGTTCGACTTGGTTAAGGTTCTGCATCGCATCGTGAGCCACAACCGGCACCGGAGCCCGCATTATATACTGGCGAACACCTGCCAAACCGATCCATAGTTTCGGAAGCAGACCGATCAGCTTCAACCAACTAAGCCCGAAACGGTTGCGATGTCGCAACCTGTCTGGTTCTCGCTTCGTTCGGGGCGGCTCATCCCCCTGACAAAGCGCGTTGTAACAAAGCCACATTTCATGAAACGCCGTCAGGATTCCTTGGCCATCTGTCACTGCATGGTGTATTTTTACAAAGATGGTCGTTGGTCCCACGTCGTCGATTGCCGCGGCGTCGACTGGTTGATGCAATGTTTGGTAGACCTCAATCTGAATTCCCGTTTGTGCAAACAAATCGATGCTGGAAGTCGTCGGCCAATCGGGCGTTGGTTCGTCCATGCGCCAATCGACTCGATGATCGGACCTTGCCTGAACTCTCCAGCTCGATCTACCGAAACGCATCGTAAGACGCGCTCGCATGAGAGGGTTCTGCTCCAACATCTGATCGACCGATTTTTCGAAATGCTCTCGTACAATGTATCCTGAAACCACCATCTTCAAGCAGCCGACGCAAGGATACGTGGAGTAGTCGTGAGAAAGCATCAGTTCCTCAAACGCGGTGCATGTCAGCTTCACGGTCTTTTCGTGCCCACTAAAGGACCGCATTGGAATCGGCATTTGAGGCTTGGTCGCTTAAAGAATACGCTAAAATTCGATCGGGCGGATGTTCTTTAGGAGCCGAGGACTTCCTTGCTTTTCGTTTGCCCCATCGATCCGCTTCCCCAAAACGAATGTAGGTGTGAAGCATCGCCTCATCGATCTCGGGACAACGTACATGACCCGCAAACTGCTTAACGTTAGAACAGTCAAACGTAGGATCGGTATTTTCGTAGTTGCTGTACATTGCAAGCCCAGGCAACATTGCCATTTCAAAAGCATTGTAGGTGGCTGGGTCGATATGGGTGTAACCAACGTACTCGATGCCGGTCGAATTGAAGTAGCTGTAACCCGAATCGATGATCATCTTGGGTGTCAAGCACTTTTCGGGGGCCAAATGGAACGTACACCCATGGGCTTCTGGATTGATATACAACTCGGCCATGACCCGCGAGACCCAGTCTATCGGAACTACATTCCGCCTTTCCTGGCCTGTCATCGGCAGCCTTAATGACGTTTGCCGCAATCCATCTGGTCCAATTGGATGTCTTGGAACAAGCAATGCCATCAATCGTAAATATAGATAGATGCCATGATAAGTGTTGGTGTAGCCGGATTGCGAGTCCCCTGAGATGACGGCAGGCCGATAGACCGTCAATCGATCGATATAGTCAGCGTTGCGAACGATGGTTTCCGCTTGGTGTTTGCTCGATTCGTAGTCATTGCGAAAGGACTGACCGAAATCCAAGTCGGACTCGTAAATGGTTCCATCTCGTAAGCCGCATACGTAAGCCGTCGATACATAATGCAACTCTCGGACTTTGGCCCTTTGGCAGAGAGAGAGCATATTCTCGGAGCCACCGATATTGGTCAACGCAGGCTCTCCCGAGCCGTCGCCATGGAACTTGAGCGACGCGGCGCTGTGCATGACCGCTCGGCAATTCTTGGAAACCCAAGCGATTTCCTTTTCTCCTAGTCCTAGGAGGGGCCTCCGTAAATCCCCTTGTATCAAATGGGGCCGGGAGAATCTCTTGCCCGACTGCTGCTCCCAAAACTGGAGAATTGATTCGACGCGTTCTTCCGCCGATTCCTGCTTTGTTCCTCGCACAATGAGAGCAAGTTTCTCACCTCGCTCTAAAAGATCCCGAACCAAATAACGACCCAACAAGCCAGTGGAACCTGTCAATAGCAAATAACCAGACAATCGATGTCCCTCCCAAAAGATGCATTTTCATTGATGAGTATTCATATCCCATTCAAGCTTAAAACGCGTCGGACCTCGAGACACATTGGGCGCGAGCTTGTTCGGCGTATTATAGCTAGCGATACTGGCCTCTCGCAACCCTGAACACGCGAGATGTCAAGATTTAGTAGAATGTGCTCTTGCACATTCCAGTACAGAACCAGAAAACGGAGGTCGGTGAAACATGAACATTTCGCGGCACTTGATATTCTTTTGCGTCATCGCTTACGCCAATTGTCTTGGCGGATTCGTACAGCAATCGCCGCCGTCGGAGAACGTGGCGGACGGCTGCGAACTTAACTCGCGTCTAGCCACGAATAGCCCTTTTGGGTCTACGTCATTCTCCAACTCCGATGGACTCGGCTAGTCGATAGAGTTAGGTGCATCTTCAGACTTAGGTGCATCTTCACTTTCGAGACCGACCTCCATCTCGTCGGGCTCTGCGTTCGAAGCCGTGAATTGGATCGATTCAATCTTAGTGCGATCTTTGGCAGAAAGCCT
>JBBRJI010000496.1:0-4984 GCA_038219625.1 Pirellulales bacterium
TCGCAACAATGCCTGCGCTGCAACCTTTGTTCCGCCCGCGCTAAAAGAAACCACAAGCGGATTATCACCCGATGTTCCACCCGCAAACGTTGCTATTAGATTGCCCGAGTAGGTGACTTGATTGCCCGCGACACCGATCTGCCCCGCTCCCGTACCGACGTTGCGAATCAACAAGCGATCTGAGGTTTCACTGTTCGAAACAAGGCTTACGGTCATGACGCCACCGATGAAGTCCAAAGAGTCGGAATCGGTCAGCGTTGCATTCGTATCCAAAAGTACGGGAACGGCATTTTCAACAAATATCACAGTCGTATCAAATGCACCGATCACGGGTGGAACCGACTCGACAACATCGGTGACTAAAACCGTCAAGGTCCTCTCAAAGCCAAGGCCATTCAGATCGGTCGTGCGGACACGAATCGAGTAGTTGGACTTGGTTTCGAAATCGAGCGGATCTAGCGTTTGGAGTTTGTCTCCTAAGATTTGGAAGTTACCGTTATCGCCAAAGCCGGCGACAAGCGTGTAGGTAAATACCTCGCCTGCGTCGGGATCGGTGGTACTCAGGGTTCCAATGTCCGTTCCGGCTGCCGTATTTTCTGGAATCGACGTGTTACTGAGCGTGAGCATCGTCGGAGCTTCATTGACGTTCGTCACACTGATTGCAAACATCTGCTCGGTGAACAAGCCACTTGCGTCGGTCGTGCGGACACGAATCGAGTAGCTTGACTTGGTCTCGAAGTCCAAACCAGTATTGATTCTAAGTGTGTTGCTAGTAATCGAAAAACTAGCATTGTCGGAATCGCCCGTACCGGTGGCAAACGTGTAGGTGAATGAGTTGCCAGCGTCTGGATCGACGCTCGCGAAAGCTGCAGCCAGGGTTTCAAGAGGTGAATTTTCGGGAAGACTGCCTCCCGACATCGTGATATCAGTAGGTGCTTGGTTTGGTAGAGTTGTTGACTGGACCTTGAGTCTAGCCGCACCCTGGTTATAGACATTGAACAGATCCCCACTTATCGTTTCGTCAGCAGCCTGAGTCCAACCGCTTCCGATATTGACGACGTCCCCGAAATTACGTTGCACGATCAGCGTGTTGGATTCGTCGGAGAGATTGAGGACTTCGCGCTGGTTGAGCGTGAGTGTGTTGTTGCCGCTGCCGGTGATGTCGATCTGCTCGATCCCTAGCAGGCGATTGTCGCGGAGCGTGGTCAGGTTCAGGGACAGGCCGCTGCCGTCTAGTCGCAATGTATCGATGCCGGTTCCACCAACTAGGCGTCTGAACGTAAGGTCGCTAACGGCCAGTACATCATTGCCTTGCCCACCGGTGAGCACATCCGCCGCGCCGTCGCCAATAAGCGTATCGTTACCTCGGCCGCCAATCATCACATTGGCGGCAGCCGTGCCTGTCAGCGTCTCTCCAGCAGCGGTCCCCTGGTGCGTAGTCGCAGCGGTAAAGTCTCCTCCGAAGACCACATAGCTTTCGCCTGCTGAGTTTTTAGCGTTTCCAAAGGCATCTGCATTGGGGGCCCCGATCAAGATGTCCGCAAATCCGTCGCCGTTCACATCGCCAGCCCCACTGACGGAACTGCCACTTCGGTCAAAGCTTTCTACGCCCCAAACAGCAATTCCTGCCGAACCTAAGCCGTCGTAGGTTAGTGAGTTGAAAAGTGAGATCGACGTCGGGAGCGTAGCGTTTCCAAAAATTACATAGCTGGCTCCAGCACTAGGGAAGTTTCCATATTTGCCAGTGCTCGAACCAGGTGCTCCAATCAGGAGATCGTCGAAACCATCCCCGTTGACGTCGCCTACGCCATCAACTGAACGCCCGCTGCTATCGTAAGAAGATGCGCCGCCTATAACGGTGCCTGCAGAGCCAAGGCTGGATAGGTCAATCACCGAAGGCAATGTCGATCCGCCAAAAACCACATACGAAATGCCTGCATGCATGTGAACGTTACCAAACTCGTCATTGTGATTAGCTCCATACACTCCTATTAACAGGTCGTCAAAGCCATCTCCATTCACATCGCCTGCGTTGCTCACTTTTCCAATATAGTCACCTCCATCATAACTTCCATCGGGACGTCCTGTGGCGCCAAAAATTGTAAGCCCAGCCGTCCCGAGGTTCGACAAGTAAATCGTGGGCGGGAGCGACGCACCGCCGAATACGATATTTACCTCGCCCGAATTGTACCTCAAATTGGCCGATCCATCACCGAACGTTGATGCTATAGCCAAATCATCGAATCCGTCTCCGTTGATATCCCCAGCATTGCTAATAAACGCACCGCTTTGATCATCTGGATCAGCCCCTACAATTCGAATTCCTATCGAGTTCGGGTCCGCAAAATCGACAATCGAAGGAATAGAGGAACCTCCAAAGATGACGTAGGTTTCCCCAACATGATACCCACTACTTTTATGGCCGAAAATCAGGTCGCTGAACCCATCGCCATTTATATCTCCTGCATTGCTTAACGACTCACCGGAGTAGGAAGGGGATGAGTATGGTCCTTCTGTAAAGCCTAGGAAAATGACGTCTGCGGCTTCCGCAATGTTAAGATCGATAATAGCGGGCAGTGACGGCCCACCGAAGATCAAGTAACTTTCACCCGCATTTGGCTTCGAATTGTTTGCCGCATCAGCCCTGCGCGCACCAATGATTAAATCATCAAACCCATCTCCATTCACGTCTCCTGCGCTGCTAACAACTCTACCACTGGTGTCCCCTGAATCTGCTCCATAAATCGTTATTCCATTCGAAGCTAAATCATTTAAGTCAATACTATTTGGAAGCGATGGCCCACCAAAGATTATATAACTTTCTCCAGAATCAATTTTGCTATTATTCGACGCATCGGCTTGAAATGCACCGATCAGCAAGTCGTCAAAACCATCGCCATTGACATCCCCAGCACTGCTAACCGAATATCCACTTTGGTCGCCAGCATCAGCTCCATAAATAACTGCCCCTTGTGCCGCAGTCAGCACTGCCAAGTCGATCGTAGTAAGCAAACGCCGTTCTTCCATTTGCTCGATAATCAATCGACGCAAACGATTTCGGCTGGGCTGTTTGGCTCGGGCATTGCTTCTGGTGAGGCGAAGTAACTTAGAGAGTTGGTCGGTTATCTTCATGATTGATTTGTCTGTTCTTCTGTTGGATGTGGGGCGATTGGATTGATCCAAGTCGTGTGCGACGACTTAACGTATTTTTGAGAGCTAGAGTGTTTGGTTCTCGCCGATGCGTAGCACGCGGCGAATTTCATCTGTTTTGAATCCGAGCGACTGCGGCCGCTTGACACCTGGTAAAGCAACGACGTCGTAGAGTTCTTGAACGACTCCCTCGACCCGTATCCAATGAACGACGTCGCCGCTCTTCAGATCGATAATTTGGACTCCGCAACGCGCTTCCGCGTCGACGGATTTCAAGTTGTTGTCCAGCTCGAGCCCTGAGAATGTCTTGTTCTCTCGAGACTTCGATAGACCGACGATGGCGTAGTCGCCATGAAACGAAAGGCCGCGCAAGTAACCAGGACAGAAGGCCACTTTTTCGAATTTACCCGTCATTCGGTCAATGAAACCAAAGTGACCGGTGCCCGAGTTCAGAAGCCATAGTTTGTCGCGATAGACTCGTGGCGAATGCGGCATGGAAAGGCCCGACGCGATGATCTCATTGGTCTCAACGTCGACTACGCAACCCCCATCGTGCCGTCGATCTCGCCAACCATCGGCTACGTCCGATTGGCTGACTGCGGTGACATATTTTGCTTTGCCATTCTCCAACGCGAGTCCGTTCAAATGGCAACGGTCTTCGGCTGCCAGCTTGGTGATAAATGGTGGCTTCCAGAGCGGAACAAAACTATGGGTGTCACTCAGCGTTGCCAAACACCCAAATAGGGTATTCACAAACACGACACGTCCGCTCGATTCCACCGCAACATCGTGAATGTCAACGTCACCTGTTGTGTATCCAACTTGCGGAACGTATAGCCGATCGTAACCCGCGACAATTGTACCGGGGTCGATCACATTCTCGAATCGCCATAACTGATACAGTGACGACATCCACAAGGTTTGTCCGTCGGCCCAGAGCCCTAGACAGCGATTAAAAGTCCGTTCAAATACCGAGAGTCGACCGTCCGACTGAAGACCGAGCAGAAATAGTTTTCCAGCTTGATACGTGGTAAACGCCAAACTCAATTGCTGCTCAGCCATCCAGTTTGTGAACTGACGCGAGGTGTTTATTTCAAGCAGTGGAGCAGCAGCGGTAGTCATCGAGGCTTCAGAGGCTATAAGCGTTTTGAACGGTTTCTGGTAGCTGCAAGGAATGGTCTGATTCAAATTGTTGGTTAGCAGTTTTGATGGTGAATAATGCCAAACTCCGACAAAGGATCTCTGACGACAGCCCTAAAAGGGTCTCATTCCAAGTTCGCAAGCGTTTTACGTGCCTAACTCCCAAAGGCACCACAATCAGATCAACCGGACATGGGAGATGCGATTTTTTAAATTTTTTTGGCGGTGCACTCTCGCAACGTATTTCCTTTGATCCGAGTTTCGATTACTTTCTAGCAACCCATATGAATCAAGACGCCAGAACAAATTCTGCTCGGAAAGAGAAAGTTGAGATCCTGATCGTTGCCGCTCGGAACGGAGACGCTTCGAACTTGGGGCTTTTGCTCGAGCAGTACCGTCCCTATTTGCTGAAAATTGCCAATGAAGAGATCGATCCGAAGCTAAAAAGCAAAGTCGGTGGCTCCGACGTTGTTCAGCAATCCATGCTGGACGCTGGCCAGTCTTTCGCGGAGTTCCAAGGTGAATCATACGGTGCGTTTACCGCATGGCTTCGACGCATTCTCAATAACAATGTGTCTAATGTTCGAAGGCACTATCATTCCGAAAAACGCAACGTCCAGCGTGAAGTCCAGTTGACAGGAACAGACTCGAAAGCCCAAGATATGCGGACGCTGGCAGCTAGCTGCACTTCCTC
>JBBRJI010000497.1:0-4978 GCA_038219625.1 Pirellulales bacterium
GTATTGAAGCCCTTCTAATCAGCCCAGACGACTAAGCTAAGGATAGGTCGATCAATAAATGTCTGACTTGCGCAGTGGGATAGGTTTCTAGCCGCTTGTAAACTGTCATTTTCTGCTTGACAGGCTGGAAGCCTATCCTACTAATCGTGCTCCATCACGTAGCCGTTGTTCTTCAATCGACCTGAGATGTCGCAGCAACTGCAATTGATGAACTGCGTTTGATCGCGAGTGACGGTTCCGTAATTCGTGAAAGCTCTCTCGTCGTGAATGTGACCGAAGGCGTGGACTTTTGGCTTGATCCTGTCCAGCACATGCCGACGAAGGGATTTCGAGCCGACGTGGACTGGCTTTCTGGTATCCATATCGCGAGTCACGTCGAGGATTCCTTTGGGCGGGCCGTGAGTAACCAAGATGTCGATGTCGTCTGGAATCGATTGCCACACGATATCCAGATCCGAGCGTTCCCTCATGTAAGCCCAGTCGAAGAATTTTGGGGTGTAGGGCGTACCGAAGATCTGCAGCCCGTTCCACTGGTGCTGCGAGTGGATCAGAAACGTCACTTTTGGATAGTCCTCTGCACGAATCAAGCCTTTTTCAATTGCCGTCGAGTGATTTCCAGGAACAAAGATCTTCGTTGGGATATCGAGCGCCGAATACCACTCAAAGAATCTTCGCGACTCCGGCTCATTCATCCACGGTTCGCCGGACTCGGATTCATCACCGCAGTGAATGACCAAATCGACATTGGGTACGATGAGTTGCGCGTGCTCGTTGTGCGTGTCCGAGATGAACCAAATTTTCATGAAACCAATGTACCGATCCTGGAATTGTGTCAACGTATTCTACTTGTTCTTGGGCGAGGGCAGTCAGAAGAATACCAGCCAAGCCACCTTGTGGCACGCCCAAAGCGATTAGCGATGGGCGTGGGAAGCGTGGCAAATGACTCTAGCGATTCACCACGCCCTTCGTACCTCAGAGCGTGCCACCCAGTTTTTACGTAGATTTCAAACTACCCCTCGCCTTAGCGGGAACTCACGGCCTAGCTTCTAACGATCGTTCTTCTCAATAGTTGACCAATGGATCGCACTCCTTCGTTCCGCAATAGACCTGCACGGTAGATTCGGCCGGCCAAGGTAACGATCCCATAGGTGGAAGCAATCATAATACATGCAGCTAGTGGCGGTTGCCAGAACGGAACCGTCGTGCCCGACGCCAGTCGCAATACCATCATCATGGGGCAGGACGGGGGAAAGAAACTCAACGCCGTCGATACGATCCCGTTGGGCTCTCGAACGGCAATGAACCACACCATCATCGGTGCCATCAAAACCATCCAGACCGGTAGCAGGAGCGTCTGTGCTTCCTTGAGCTCGTTGACGGATGCTCCAACGGTCAGGAAAATCGAACTGAAAAACAAGACTCCGAGCAATTGGAACAGCAGAAACCAAGGCAGTAAACCAATAGGTATCTTATCCGAAAGTCCTTGATAATTTAGAAAAAACAAACCGCCTGCCCCATACAGCACAAAGATCACAAGCGAACCAGCGACATTGCCTAGCAGCTTGCCTCCCATGAGTTGCGAGGGGGTAACTGAACCCAGCAGAACTTCGGAGATGCGAAGACTCTTTTCTTCCATGGCACTCTCCAGCATCGGCTGGGCTGCCATGAGGATGACCATGAACATCAACATCATGACACCAAAAGGCAAGAACATACTCACCAGCGAGTCGATCACAGAATGTTCGTCCGACTTGCCCGTGTCGGATTTTTTTATTGGCATGCTAGGTAACAACTCAACCCTAGCGTCTATCTGAGCAAAGATCTTCGGATCGATCTGGTCTAAGCCATATTGTTCCATTCGCACTTCGCGTAGACGCTGGCTGATGAGCGTGCTGAGCCAAGACCGTGCGGCGCTCATCAGCGCATCCTGACTGTAAAACTTGGCGCTCGCGGTCGACGGTGCGGTTGTTTCATCAGGCAGTCCTTCCGTCGGTGCAGCTTCAGTGGCATCTAGAAAAGCCTTCGGGATTTCGACCAAGGCATAGAGTTCTCCATTTCGAATTTGAGAGCTGTATTCCAGTCTTTGATCGTCTGACAACTCGTTGGGTGCGGCAACAAACTCCCAGATGTCCGCTTGCTGATCCATGAACGTCGGACGCGAGCTGACTTTGCTTTTCTTGTTTTCAACCGGTTCGGTCGGTTTGGTTTGAATCGACTCATTGCGCCCAATCGCCGCTTTTTCGATGATGGAAAACAGTCGCCCCGTTCCATCGGAGACGACGATTTTTTGCGTTTTGCCGCCACTGACTCGATTTAGCAATGGCATCGCCAGGAGACTGCCGAACATCAAGATCGGCATCATGACCAGCGTAAACAGAAAGGCTTTGGTACCCACCATGGCAACGTATTCGCGGTGCGCTATAATCCAAAGCTTAAACATGGTTTTACTGTTTCTATCAATCGAAAGGGCAAATGGAATTCAGCTACAAATCAGTTGACTTGTGGTATTGATCCAAAACGGATTGTATCGCTTTGAGAGACGTTGTCGCAGCGTCCGGTGAAACAATGCAATTTCCCAAGTTGCCAAAATGCTCTTCGAGGCATCGGAGCAATAACGCCCTTAGCACCCCTTGGTCCGGGCCGCTTGGTAGATTGCTCTGGTGGTAAAGTGCTTCCAGGTGCCGTTCTTTGTCGCTAGCCCATGCGAAGATTTCTTCTTCGTTCATCTCCCCTCGCCGAATGGCTTTGAGCTGTTCTCGATTGAGTCGCAAATCGATATCGCGATGGGTCAGAATCTGCTCGCACTCGTTCAATAGCCGTACGATATGGTACGCATACTTGACGTCGAATCCATACTGATCGACCAATTCACGGCGTTTCCCAATCGGGTTTTTGGTTCGCATTTTGTGCATGGTGGCGTACGCGTACCCTTTGAATTTGGGCCAACAGCCTTTGTGTAGAAAATGCTGACGGCTCTCTCGAATCAAAGTGCCGACTGCCGTAATATGCAGGACGCAATCCTGAGCCGTAAAAAGGGAATCAAGCATGTTCGGATTCCCCTCCATGCAGAGCGCAAAGTACCGCACGATGCCGTAGATCGATAGATCGTACTCCGCGGCATGCGAATCGTTTAAGTGACCATCGCGGACATGCGATTGCTGGAAGTTTTCAAAGGGTTCGTGCGGTTTTCCGAAGCCCAGGATCTTGCCGTCCAAGTGCGGAAATATGTCCGCTTTTGGAGGAATGCACACTCCATAAATGTCTCTGTCGGATGTATCGCTTGAGACGCCATAGGCTTGGGACCCCATGATGGTTTCGTAGATCATGTTCGCAGGTACGAATCTTGGCGGCTTAATGAGCCCTTTTGCAAAAAGGTCCTGGGTGACACTGGCCATGAAATGGAGCTCGATTCGGTGCTTTGGCTACAGGGCGAGGGCCTCGCCCTGCTACGGAAAACGGAATGGTTTACCATTCCCTAACTCTCTCCTGTAGAGATAATAGGCTACCAGCTTGGTTCGGAGGAATGGCTCACAACGGATGGTGTTCTAGAAAATGAACGAAACGCTTATCGTGCCGTTGGAAAACGCGTCCGCCGAAGCGGATCCTCAAAAGATCCGACGTCGACTGAATGAGTTATCGTTCGCTCGGCAGGAGGCGCTGCGAGAATTCGCCACCAACTCCAAAGAACTTGAAAGACTATCCAAGTATCAGCAAACTGCGGAAAAAGTCTCGGTTGCTCTCGAGAAATTGAACCAGGACCTGTTTTCGAGTTTGCTTGGGACCGTTCAGGAGAAAATCACGATCGCTTTGCAGGAGATTTTGGAGCAGCCGATTACTTTCCATGCCAAGGCCGGATTTTCACGAAATAGTGCGAGCGTTGAATTCTGGGTCCAGCGCGATGGAAAACCAGAGGATCTCATCAATGGCCAAGGTGGCTCGGTCGCAAATATCGTCAGTGTCTGCCTACGGATCTTTGCTTTGACAACGCTGGACGAGGCAACGCATCGTCGCTTTTTGATCCTGGACGAGCAAGATTGCTGGCTTCGGGCGGATTTGGTCCCAAAACTGGTGAAAATCATCCACGACGCCAGTCGGGCTCTCGGCTTCCAAGTCTTGATGATCAGCCATCATGAACGGCATTTATTTGAGCAATACGCGGACAAAATCATCGAACTGCAATGGCAAAATGGAAAAGTAGTCGCCGTAGATACAACGTCAGGGGCGTTTCAACCGGATGAACCAACGTAACTGTGGCAAATGTAGCTGAGCGAGGCTCTCGCTCAGGTTAACCGAAGAGTTGGGTTCGTGCGTAGCGGAAGCCGCGTAGGCTTTCGGCGACTTCACGTGGTAATTCCGAGTGGATTCGTTGTAACCACCGAAACTCTTGGCGAGTTCCGCTACCCCCAAATTCAGCATTGAAGAAGCGCTAGGTTCAATCGGGTTCAAACAAAGAGGACATCCGTCGCGGAGCGACGGATCTACGGGGTTTATTCGCAATGCAGCTTGTCTAAATTGAGTAAACGGCTACACTTCAGGTAGATCGCACCACTCCTTTGGGGCAATTTACTGCATTTATGCTAGCAATCGCGTGATTCCCATGGAAATCAAATCCCAATCCAACGTCTCGCCTACTCGGCCTGTGGACCAGCTTGTTCTGGATTTGCTGAGGCGTCAAGCAGGGCTGTCCGTTACCGACTTGATGGAACGGTTGGAAGTGACTGCAACCGCCATTCGGCAGCGGCTGGATCGGCTCGAGGAATCCGGTTTGATCGAGCGGCGCAAGCAAGGAGTTGGTCGAGGCCGACCATCGTTCAACTATTTTTTGACTGGCAAAGGCGAACGGCAAGCTGGCGTAACTTACTCCGACTTAGCAATTGCCTTGTGGAAAGAGGTCAATTCGATCGAATCTCAAGAGGTGAAAGCCGCGTTGATGGGGCGGGTTTCGGACCGCATGGGTGGCGCCTTTCGCGAACTCTTG
>JBBRJI010000498.1:0-4970 GCA_038219625.1 Pirellulales bacterium
TGGCTCGTTAACGATCATTGCAACTGCCTTGGTCGGTACAGGCAGCAAAATGGATGACGTTATTTTTGAAGAGTTCAAAGGTACGGGCAATTTAGAGATCGTGCTGGACAGAGCGATGGTGGATCGCCGCATTTGGCCTGCCATCAACATTAATCAATCTGGTACGCGCCGCGAAGAAGCCCTACTGGATCCCAACGAGTATCTGCGGATTTCGAGTTTGCGAAAATCGCTAGCCGATATCAATCCACCGGACGCTATGGAGACACTGGTCCAAAAACTCTCCAAAACAAAATCGAACGCCGAATTCCTGATGGGGATTCGCCCGTCTTAAGGCGACCGTAGCTGCGCTCGCCAGAGCGTGGTTGGCATCAATACGCAACCTCCAACCCTCAAGCAAATCATGCCGCGAGAAATCTCACCTTGCCCCTCGGCCGAGCCAAATCCCAACGCTCCAAGCGTCATCGCTGTGGTCGTTTCGGAATACAACGAAAACATCACGGGTAAACTGTGCAAAGCTGCCGTGCAAACGTTGATCGCGAACGGTATCAAGGATGTAGATATTCACGTTATTCGAGTTCCGGGGGCTTGGGAATTGACCTACGCGACTCAACTTGCTATCCAACTGCAATCTTGTCGCGGCGTAATTGCGTTAGGGGCGGTCATCAAAGGCGAAACCACGCACGACCAGCATCTCAATCGGGCCGTCAGCATGGGGCTTATGCAACTCTCGTTAGACCATAACAAACCCGTCGCGCTCGGCCTTTTGACGGTCAACTCGCTGGAGCAAGCGATCCAACGAAGTGGTGGAAACGCGGGAAACAAAGGGGAAGAAGCTGCAAATGCCTTACTCGCCTGCCTGAAGTTGGCGAAAGCCATGGCTTAGACCGGCTCCATTCTGTTTCGTCGATCACAAGCCGCGTTTTGTCGCCCGCAAGCGGGATCTACTTCGGCTACCACAAATCGGTGAAGCATGCTAAGTTCTGTGGGATTTTGGTCTGCATTTGCATCGCTTTTGACGCAGGGTAGCCACGGATTTCCTCAACCCGCGAACTGTTAGGTCTCTGCCGTGCCTAGACGCACCGACATTAAGAAAATTCTGTTGATTGGTTCAGGCCCGATTATCATCGGCCAAGCTTGCGAATTCGACTATTCGGGCACCCAAGCTTGCAAGGCCCTGCGAGAAGAAGGCTATGAAGTCGTCTTGGTCAACAGCAACCCTGCGACCATCATGACCGACCCCGCCACGGCCGAGAGGACCTACATCGAACCTTTGACCTGGGAAATGGTTGCAAAGGTTATCGAACGCGAACGCCCCGATGCGCTACTGCCTACACTTGGCGGTCAAACGGCGCTGAACATCGCTATGGAGTTAGCAAAGAACGGCGTCTTGGAGCAGTTCCAATGCGAGATGATCGGTGCCAATCCTGAGGTGATCCACAAAGCCGAAGCCCGCGATGCATTCAAACTTGCGATGGAAAAGATCGGGATGAGCGTCTGCAAAGGGGCTGTCGTACATACGATCGAAGAAGCCCGCAAGACACTGGCAGAAGTCGGTTTGCCCTGCGTTGTCCGTCCCAGCTTTACCATGGGCGGGAGCGGTTCCGCCATCGCTTACAATCGCGACGACTTCGACGATTTCGTGTTGAACGGTTTGACCCTCTCGCCGATTACCGAAGTCCTAGTCGAGGAATCGATTATCGGTTGGAAGGAGTATGAGATGGAGGTCATGCGCGATGTTGACGATAACGTCGTCATTATCTGCGCCATCGAGAACTTCGATCCGATGGGGGTGCATACCGGAGACTCCATCACGGTTGCGCCAGCCCAAACCTTGACGGACAAAGAATACCAACGCATGCGGGACGCAAGTCTTGCGATTATTCGCGAGATCGGGGTGGAAACAGGCGGATCGAATATCCAATTCGCGATCCATCCGGAAAACGGAAAAATGATCGTGATCGAAATGAATCCGCGAGTGAGCCGCTCCAGCGCGCTGGCAAGCAAAGCGACAGGATTTCCTATCGCAAAAATCGCGGCCAAACTCGCGGTCGGCTTTCGCTTGTGGGAACTTCAAAACGACATCACCAAGAAGACCCAAGCTTGCTTCGAACCGACCATCGACTACGTGGTCACCAAAATCCCTCGTTTCGCATTCGAAAAATTCCCGGAAGCGGACTCGACTCTGACGACGCAAATGAAGAGCGTCGGAGAGACGATGGCGATCGGCCGTACTTTCAAAGAGTCCTTTCAAAAAGCCTTGCGAGGCTTGGAGGTAGGAGCCTTCGGTTTCGGAGCGGACAGCAAAGACCTTTGGTTCACCGATCGCCGGCCTGACGATGAAGAAATCCGCAGCAAACTGTCTCGCCCCAATGCGGAACGTGTGTGGTACATTCGTTATGCCATGCTTGGCGGAATGAGCATTGACGAGATCTATTCGATCACGAACATCGACAAGTGGTTCCTGGACCAACTTCAAGAATTGGTAGAAATCGAAAATCGATTGAGAGCAATCGGTTCGCTCTCTGGTATGGACGCGACCACGATGCGTCAAGTCAAACAGTTTGGGTTCTCAGATCGCCAATTGGCTACGCTGCTCAATAGCGACGATGGTGAAATTCGCGAATGGCGCAAGTCGCGTGGAATCGTTGCTACCTACAAATCCGTTGACACGTGTGCGGCGGAGTTTGAGGCTTACACGCCGTACTATTACAGCACCTACGAAACAGAAAACGAGACGCCACCCAAAGGGGATAAGAAGCGGATCATCATTCTCGGAGGTGGCCCGAACCGCATTGGCCAAGGAATCGAGTTTGACTATTGCTGTTGCCATGCCAGTTACGCGCTGCGTGAGCTTGGCATCGAATCGATCATGGTCAACAGCAACCCGGAGACCGTAAGCACCGACTACGACACGAGCGACATGCTGTTTTTCGAACCGCTGACCACGGAGGATGTGCTGAACATAGTCGATACTGTTCAGCCGGATGGGGTCATTGTTCAGTTTGGTGGTCAAACGCCGCTCAACTTAGCCAGAGCACTGGCCAACGAAGGTGTTCCAATCATCGGCACCAGCGTCGATACCATCGAGGACGCCGAAGACCGAGAAAAGTTTCAAGGGTTGCTCAATGAGCTCAAGATCAAGCAGCCCGCCAACGGCATCGCTCGGACAATGGCTCAAGCTCGGTCGGAAGTTCAGAAGATCGGGTTCCCTTGTTTGGTCCGTCCCAGTTTTGTGTTGGGTGGTCGGGCTATGGAAATCTGTTACGACCATTCTCAGTTCGAACGCTACGTGGCCGAAGCCTTCGTTGTCGCCCAGGGGCAACCGGTCTTGATCGACCGTTTCCTGGAGGATGCGACGGAAGTGGATGTCGACGCTGTTTCCGACGGCGATGATGTCGTTATTATGGGGATCATGGAACACATTGAGGAAGCGGGTGTGCATTCCGGCGACTCCGCTTGCGTGATTCCTTCGTTCTCGTTGAGCCAAGAAGTGTTAGCGGAAATTCGGCAAGCCACCGACGCCATGGCTAGGCGATTGAAGGTGGTTGGGTTGATGAACGTTCAGTTTGCCATCAAGGAAGAAGACGGCAAGTCGGTCGTCTACGTTTTGGAAGTGAATCCTCGAGCGAGCCGCACCGTTCCTTTTGTGGCCAAAGCGACAGGGGTTGCCGTCGCCAACATTGCAACCAAAGTCATGGTTGGATTGAAGCTGAAGGACTTAGGCATCACGAGCGAGCCTATCCCTCGAAGTGTCTCCGTGAAAGAATCGGTGTTTCCCTTCCGGAAGTTCGCTGGGGTCGACATAGTTTTGGGACCTGAGATGCGGAGTACTGGAGAGGTGATGGGGATCAGCGATGAATTCCCAATCGCATTCAATAAGAGTCAGATCGCAGCCGGGGTTGTTTTGCCGAGCTCGGGCAATGTTTTTATAAGCATTGCCGCCCGGCATCGCGAAGGTATCGCAGATATGGCGAGGCAGTTGCATGAGATGGGCTACAAATTATTAGCCACTTCGGGCACCGCCCAAGTCTTGGAAAAGGCGAACATACCGGTGTTGAGGGTAAAGAAACTTGCCGAGGGGAACCCGAATTTGATCGACTATCTCAAGAATGATGAGGTTTCGTTGATCATCAACACGCCCAGTGGCAAGGGAGCGAGAACCGACGAAGGCCGAATTCGCGCGGCGGCAGTCCAGTCCGGAGTACCTTGCATAACAACCATCGCTGCCGCTCGGATGGCTGTCGAAGCCATGTCGGTCATGCGGACAAAACCGATGACCGTCATGTCGCTGCAAGAACGATTCGCGAACTAGCCAATTTGGAGTGCGGATTACAGCAAGTAGCCGGGTGGTCGCTGCGGAGCACGCACCCCCGGAAGGGAAGAAACGACGCGGCGACCCTGAAAGGGCCTTCTCATTCGGGGAACCGAGATCGCACCATCCAATCTAAAAACGAATTCCAAGTTCGTTGCCCCCATTTCAACCTTAGCGTCGAATCGTTCTCTGAGTTTCTATCAATCGCAACGGTCAACAAATCATTCGTCGAGTGTAGCACGGCACTCCGTGCCGTGATTCCTCAACCCGCAATTCCTCAACCCGAGAAACCGCTCCCACCGCCTCATTTCCCACCGCCTCATTTCTCACCGCCTCATTTCTCACCGCCTCATTTCCCACCGCCTCATTTCCCACCAGCCGATCCAGCGGACTAACCACCCGAACATCAGGCCTTGCCAGCACGTGCGTATAAATCATCGTCGTCGCAATGTCGCTATGCCCAAGCAGCTCTTGAATGGTCCGAATATCGGTCCCATCTTGCAGCAAGTGGGTAGCGAACGAATGTCGAAACGTATGCGATCGCTTCTATCCCGATAGGGATTACAGAGAGTAGCCGGGGGTCGCCGCGGAGCGGCGCACCCCCGGATAACGAAAGGACGAGCAAATTGCCCTGAAAGGGCCTGTCTTACGATCTTTC
>JBBRJI010000499.1:0-4969 GCA_038219625.1 Pirellulales bacterium
TCAGCAGACAATGCCTGAGTCGGCGGTACCTGGAAGCTTACCCGCCTTTCCCGTCATGACCCAGAACCCTCCCATCGGCAGCCCGAACAGCCCGACTTGGACGCAAGCTCCATCGCAACGAGAGTTTTTGCCGAGTTCGAACAGCATGCCAGCATCACCATTTCCAGCACCGGCACCGTTTCCTGTTGCAGCATCGTCTCCGCCGTCGTTGACCCAGCCTTCATTCTCCAACCCCACAACAACATCCATAGAAACGAAAGCGAATGGCCAGAAACTGGGGGTGGGGATTTGGCTTTTGTTAGCGCCCGTTTGTTTGATCGGTCTTGCCATGTGGTCGTTTTCGCCAAACCCTTCCGGAGGCAAGCCGCGGTTTACCAAGTAGAAGCGTGAACATTGTCGCCTTTTGCTACGCAAAAGTGCGTTAACACGGCGCACTTTCGCGGAGCGAAAGGCGACAATAGCCGCTACATGCGACCGAGTCGGTCTAACGCTTCGTCTGCCCAAGGGCTTTGAGGAGACAGTTGTAGAAACCGGATCCAGTGCCGAACCGCTTGCTCTCCATCCGCAACTTCATCGAGACATTTTGCCAAATGGTAATGAACATCTGGATAACGGTCGTCTCGCGCAAGCGCACCTTGAAAGGCCGCGATGGCGAGGATGGTTTGGCCCGTTTCCGCTAACACACACCCAAGATTGGCACGCGCCTCAAGAAAGTCCTCGTCCAATTCGATCGCATTGTAGTATCGCTCTCGAGCTGCGGAGTGATCGCCTGTGCGATATAGCAACTCGGCTAGCTGAAAACATATTTCCGCTGTCATCCCATAGCGAGCGAGAATAATGCGGTACCACCCAATGGACTGTTCTAGTCTGCCCGCATCCTCGAACTCTTCAGCCGCCTGCAGCATTTCGTCGCGTGTCCAGTGCGCTATCTCATTCGAATGGGTATCGGAATAAGCATCATCCATTGCGATCGAAACAACACTCGATAGCCCCATGGACTGAAATGGGAGTGTGGCGGCAGGATGGGATCGGTCCGAATCCGGTTCCGTTGAATGGTCCAATTCCGTGCGATCAAAGTCCAAGTGAAGTTGGCCATTCGCACCGAGAAGTTGTTCGCCATTCCGCAAGAGCAAGCGGCGTCCATCTATGACCAAATCCAATTCCATCAAGGATCGATTGTCTACCCATGGGGCGAAATCGGTCAACTGTTGCTTGATATCGCTTGGATTGGCACCGCGTGCAATCCAATTGGCCAACTGCCTTGCATTCTGAACTTGAACAAAACTGAAATAAGGCAATCGATGAGCGACTTTCGTGCTGGTGAGCAAGCCCATTCGATACCAACGTCGGATGTTTCGGACAGGAATCTTGAGCAAACCAGCCATCATCGCCGGTGTATAAAGTTGCATGCTCGACGATTCATCGACGACCCCCAACTGCTGCCAAAGTTCGTGTTCGTGTATTAGCGTCGTTCGTCCCTCGCGTAGCCCTTTCCTGATCGATTCACTTAGCAATGCAGTCAAGTCTTCGGCTGGAAGCTCGTCCGCTCCGATGATGACAAGATCCACATCTCCGGTAAGCCGTTCGAGAGGGACGCCGCCATGATCGCGAGCAAGCTGCATAGCCTCTTTTCGCGGCAACGCGCCGAGCTTCCCTACAAATACGATACTCTTACCTCGGAGAATCGACGCCGAATCGCTCATGGCTGCGAACGGCTTCCCAATTTGGAAGGGGGTGCTGGTCCGTCCATCGGTTGGTCTGCTAGGGTAAGTCCCCAATCGGTCATGCGTTCGAGCAGTCCTCGCTTCGTCATGTCAAATTGCAAGGGCGTAACCGTAATGAAGCCGGCGAAGAGTGCGTTCAAGTCGGTTTCGTGATCGGTGGGCTTGGGTGGCGGGTCATTGGTGGACCAATAGTAATTCCTGCCCTTGGGATCCTGCCGTTTGATGTAGTGGTCTCCATAACGCTCGACACCCATTGGTACGCAATGAACCTCCGGCGTCAAACCACTGCGAAACGCTCGTGTTGCTGCAGTTGGAATATTGATGTTGTAGAGTTCGCTGTCCTTGCCTGAATGCTTCAAGATTTGGCGAATGATGCCGACTGCCAGTTCCGCGGCCGCCTCAAAATCCGCGTGGGGATCGAACTCCAGCGAGACGGCGATGCTCGGAATTCGAAAGAAAGCTCCCTCGATGGCAGCCGCCACGGTGCCGGAATAAAGCACGTTGATACCTGCGTTCAAGCCCCCGTTGATCCCGCTAACGATCAAGTCGACTTCACCACCCGCAAGTTCGGCGACGCCTAGCTTGACACTGTCTGCTGGAGAGCCGTCTACTGCCCAGCCGCGAAATGCATCTCCATCGAAGATTTCTTTGCAGGTCAGAGGTGATAAATAGGTTATCGAATGCCCAACCCCGCTTTGCTCAGTGGCTGGAGCAACCACCAACACGTCGCCCAATTGGGCCAGTGCTTTACGCATCGCAAGCAGACCAGGCGCGTGAATACCGTCATCGTTTGCAAGTAGTATCTTCAACCGATTATTTCCCATTTCATTGACTAACGGCCCATAAGCCGAACGACAACTTAGGATCGTTCGAAAATTAGTGTCGCCTTTCGCTCCGCGAAAGTTGCGTGGAAACCGCAACTTTTGCGGAGCAAAAGACGACACTTGGACATTAATTGATCGAACGACCTATTAGTGTTTATGTCCATGTTCGTCTTCATGCTTTAACACCGCGGTCTGCTCTTTGCCATCGATCATTGCGATTAGCTTGGATTGAACACCCTTTGCGTCGGTACCGCTAGCTTCCATCAGAGTCATTAGTTCCTCGCTGGCAATCGAGAAGACCGAACCAGCAATTTTGGCATTGTCCTCTTTTGCGAGAGCGAACGATTTCGTTTCGGCACCCGAAATGACATCTACTTTCACCGACTCGACCTTGGCTCCTGCACTGACAGCCTCTTCCAAGAAGATAGTGAGCTTGTGTGTAGCCTCATCGTGAGTCCATTCAAAGTGAGGGCCGTTCGCATCGAAGGCTTCGATATGACCGTTATTTGGCCCGGGTGCACTATGATCGTGTCCTGCATGAGCATCCGATCCATTTTTTTGATCGGCAGTGTTACCTTGGGTGGCCGTTTTTTTTGCTTCGCAGCCTGACGAAAAAACAAAACCGGCGAGGGCTAGGCTGACTAGCAAGAGGGAAGTACGCATACTCAAACTCCGTTGATGACATGAATTGGAAAGGTCCGTCTGAATTGGAATCAATATTTCCGAGCTTGCAAGGCGAAGTTGACGAACCAATCGACATAGACAGTGTCCAAGTAGCGTGAAAAGCCGGTCTTGCCGATTCACAGGCCTTCCGAAACACACGGAAAGTACGCAATTCGGCTGAATTTCTGCTTTATTCATCCTTTTCGATTCCGAACGCACATCTCCACACGGCCAAGAGCCACATTTTTAATGCCCGATGGCTCGCTCGGTCGCTATAATTGACGATAGGTGCCAAACAAACGATGGCAACCACGAAGACAACCACATTTGCAGGAGTAAGCATCCCTTTGCATACGCATGATCGCTCGGAAGGTTTGGCAAGCGAACGTAGTATTTTGGCCCGTTTGATCTTGCCAAGGGACGTCGCGGCTGAGGACCCATTTGACGAACTGAAAGGATTAGCAACGACCGCCGGAACAACCGTGGTCGGCAGTGTTATCCAACGACGAGAACACCCAGACCAAACGACTTATTTGGGCAAGGGTAAAGTAACCGAACTTCTAGGCCTCATCGAAATGCAGAACGCGGATGTCGTGCTTTTCGACAACGACCTCAACCCGTCTCAAACTCGGAATCTCGAAAGAGCCCTAAATATCAAGGTTATTGACCGATCGGAACTCATCCTTGATATTTTTGCCTCAAAAGCGCAGACGCACGAGGCTCGCTTGGCAGTTGAACTCGCGCAGCTCGAATACTCGCTACCGCGACTGAAACGCATGTGGACGCACCTTTCCCGTCAATCGATGGGAGTCGGAATGCGTGGACCGGGCGAAAAGCAGTTGGAGGTGGACCGACGCCTCGCTGAAAAACGCGTTCAAGACTTAAAAGCCGAGTTGGAAAAAGTCGAAAAGCGCAAGGCGCGTGAGGTGGCATCGCGCGGCGATACTTTTAGCGTTTCCTTGGCTGGCTACACCAACGCGGGCAAAAGCACCTTGATGAATGTGCTTACCAACGCGGACGTCGAAGCGGTCGACCGACTCTTTGCGACTCTGGATACGCGAACTCGCAAGTGGATGTTGCCAGATTGGGGCCCAGTGTTGTTAAGCGATACCGTCGGTTTTATTCGCGACTTGCCTCACCGGCTTATTGCTAGTTTTCGTGCGACTCTCGAAGAGACTCGCCATGCAGACCTCCTGCTGCATGTTGCGGACGCGAGCAATCCGGCTGTGCTCCAACAGATATCGTCTGTCTACAAAGTACTGCACGAAATTGGAATCGACGAAAAGGTAACGCTGTTGGTCCTCAACAAAGTAGATCGTGAAGGCGCCAGTGAGCGAGTTAAATCGATTCAAGATCGCTACCCAAACTCGATCCCGATCTCGGCTCACAGCGGATTCGGCATCCAAAGACTCGCTATGGCGGTTAGCGATGCGCTTACGAAGAATTTCGTTGAACTTGAGGTTCGGTTGCCGTTGGAAGATGGAAAGACCATCGCTTGGTTGGCAAGCGTGGCTGAAATCATGTCCAAGCAATACAACGATGACCACGCTCTCGTTCACTGTCGTATGCCCACTAGTGCTGCAGGCAAATTGGCAGGGCACGGTGCGGACATTCGAGTCATTTCGGGCAAGATCCCTGTTGCGGCAGAAAAGAACATGCCCAATGATGCAACCTTTCTACCTCCACTGCCAAATGATGCGCCTATCCACGCGGCCAGCGACTCGCTCACCGGCGATACTGCATCCGGCACGATCAGCG
>JBBRJI010000500.1:0-4967 GCA_038219625.1 Pirellulales bacterium
GACGATAGTGCTTCGTTGACTTTCCGGTTCGATCTGCGTTCATTTCTATGTGCTGGTTAACATTTTTTTGAATATGCGAAGGTTGCCGCAATGCCTCGGCATTTTCGCGGCGAGCTAGAGTTGCTAGAATTCTGTCTGAAAGCATACATGGATGGCCCCTAGGTTCCCCTAGGTTCCGATGGCCCCTAGGTTCCGATGCTAGGTTCCCCACTTTCTGGTGTCCCCAACATTTACCATGAACGCATCACTCACTTCGGAGGACGCAATGCTGACGCTTCGTCATGGCAACTGACTCAACAAGATGCGATCGTTGGTATCGAGGGCAACAAATGGTCATTCTATGTGAGCAGGGGCGGAAACGTTGCGAACGTCTTGGTCTCAACTAGCAAGTACGGGAACAAATACCTGAAGACACAGAACGACGGTGAACAGCCAGACAACCTCCTGAGTTTGCCTGAATGCAAATGAATGGAGAGGTCATAGGCTCTTGGGCCGGTTTTCGTTACTTGGTTGGCCGCGGAGCTTCTAAGTGCCAAGTCCAGCAAGTTCAACTAGAACTTCCCTGCCACTCTGCGAGACGAACGCCGCATGGTGACGCACCATTTTTCGATCTTCAAAAAGCAAACGGCGATTCTGGGTGGGAACCACCGAGTCACTATTCTTCCGCCTCTTCGTCCGAATCCGATCCGACCATGAACTCTTCGCCAGCAACGGTAACGCAATCGCCAGGACGGAGTTTCTTGCCCCGTCGCGTTTCAACTATCCCGTTCACCAAGACGGCTCCCGACTGAATCAAGTGCTTGGCCTGACCACCGGACTGAGCTACCTCTGCTAGCTTGAGAAACTGATCCAGCTCGATGGTTTCCAATTCTCGTTCGGGTTCATTGGGTTCATGCATTGCGGGAGACTTTAATTCAAATTGAGAACTTGTACGGGTTTTTGTCAGCACGCCACTGTAATCCATGGAATGCAGAGTGCAAACAGCGCTGTTTGCTAGCGATGAAAATGATGTCAACAACCGCAAAATCGGCAGTGTCGACGCATTCGGCTTTATTTTCGTTCAAGACAAACCGATGTTTCAAGAACCAAGTCTACTCCGTAAAGCCGTGGACTGGTGTTCCATTCCGACATCGAGTTGGGAATCCAACGTACTAAAGAATCCAGTAGGGGCCATGTTTCTTCGGATCAGCAGAAATTCAGAGCGAATCATTGCGGTCCTTTCCCAACACCGCAAGCCGGCACAAGTCGCATGGGGCATCGCGATCGGGATGATGCTCGGACTAGTCCCAAAGGATAACCTCGTAGCAATATCGCTCGTTGCCGTCTTGGCATGCTTGCGTGTCAATCAGCTTGCCGGATGCGGTATGGCTATTGTGATGAGCGTCTTAGGTGGTTGGTTTAGCCCCATCACGAGCTATGTAGGTTCATGTGTGCTTGAGCAACCGCTCGTATTCAGCGGAATTGTATTTCTCTATCGATATCCTTTGCTTCCATGGGCTTGCTTAGAAAACTCGCTGGTGTCGGGAGGTATCGGCATAGGTCTTGTGACTCTCCTTCCTACCTATGCTGTTTGCAGGCGTTCGTTTTCTAAGGCAGAGCAACAACTGGAAAGCAGCGCGTTGGAGCAAGTAGCCAACGAAGCCATCCAATATCGAAAATCCGTGGCAGATCAATCCCGATCTCGCAAAGAGAAGTCATCGCCATCGCTCAAACTGCTGTCCGAGGACAAACCAGGCGCAATGGTTGTTGGAGAGCAGCCCTCCGTTGGGTCAACGTCGCTGGCCTTGCTGGCTGGCTCCGAAGCCGTTGATGCAAAGCCGTCGAATCCCGTAGCGTACCAGCGGATGGAACACAAAAGCAAACAAAGGACTATTCCCATGATATTCACGGGCGAAATCATGCCGGATGGACACGACACGTTCCTTCGAGAAACGGTCATAGAAGTTGTTCGATATCGACGCCCCGCGAAACCCGCCGGAGGACCAAGCAAAAACAAACTCGACACTCCCGCACTTACTCAAACACAAGGAATTTCTATGCCAATTGGAAACGCTTCGACCATCGGTACGAAAGAGTCAGTCAACAAAGGGCTTCCAGCGATGAACAAAGCCACCCCAATCGAGCAATCCATTGCCTTTGATGCCGGGCACACGCCAAGCCAAACGAGCAATCGCGATGAATCGTTGAGATATCTGCTTTGGCACATCAATGGTTCGCGCGAAAGTGTTCGAAAGTCTTCGGAGAAAACCGCATGACGATACGTCGTCGATTGTTCATCGCGACCGTGACATTAGGTGGTGGCATATGTTGTTTTCAGCCCATCATGCGGAACCGCATGGAGTCCCGGATCTCCGAACTCTTTGGTGGGCGAGTGGAAATTGGTTCGTCAAAAGTCTCCTTAATCGATGCTACGATCGCGCTCAGCGATATAACCATCCACTCAACGAATTCGCGGAAAGGAAGCAACGATAGATCACTTAGTTCCTTCAACATCAAAGATGCGGCACTAAAGTTCAACTGGAATAGTCTGCTCTACCGCAATCTGAAGGTCGAAAACTTCCTTGCGTCCCAGGTTCAGTGGAGACTTGTCGATCCGAGTCGGGAGGTCATTCCGACAGCAGACGAAAGCAATCTCCCTAAAACCACATCGCACTTCGACGAAAACGAAGCGTTGGTTTTTTGCATTGATTCAATTGTTCAGCCGATCAAACAGAGGATTATTGAAGAGGCGGCCAAGCAAAATCGCGTTCACCAGACCATATCATCGCGAATCAAGTCAGTTTCGGAGCGACTAACAGAAGCCATGCCAAGCGATGGATCGCTGAATGTTCTGAGGCAACGCTACGTCGTAGAGGATGCGAATAAGGAATTTGCCATAGTCAAGCAATCGATTGCCGAAGCCCGCATAGCTCGATACGAATCGGATAAAGTGATGAACTCAATGAGGCAATCGGCTCAGAAAAAACTCGTGAAGAGTTTAGAAGGCTTGCCTGATCTTGGTTCCGTAAAGGCCAGTCAATCTGCGCTTCAACTTGCTAAGAACGCGGTCGCCAAGGAGTGGAACAGGAACAGGCCGATTGTCCAAGCAGCCATGCAATCGCTGACTGCCTTACAGCTCCCAACGACTCCTCAAAATAACGACGCAGAAGAAAACCGAGCCGCGCCGCGAATCTCTCATTCAGAACTCTTTTCTCAACTCCCTGTCGGCTTTACTCGTATCGTCGCCGGCAAAGTGAACGGGACCATCCACCTTCCGGACGTTTCTTGCAATCCAACCGAAGTCACATCTGGATTCGAACTTCAGTTCAAAAACCTATCCAGCCGAGACTTTTCGGATCGAGAGAAAGCCGCGATCACGATATCGATGAAGCACTCGACTATTCAACACGAAGTGCCATGGCTGATTTGTACTGCCCAGCAAGTTAGCCTGCCTCAGTCGGACACAACGCAAATCCAAGTCGTGCTCGAAAGAACGCAAAGCGGACAACCCAAAACCGTCACCACCATCCAGCACGCAAACCAAGGTTGGGCGGCTTCGTTTTCATTGCCGATCCAAGACTGCTTTGAATCTCCATCGATTGCATCATCTTCCAATGAGAAGGTCTCCTCGATTGGAAAATCGACTATTGTTGGAAAGATGATTGGAACGACACCAGCCAATGGAAGCGAGTCAAACGAACTTCTGATTGATATCGACGAGTCGAGCCTGGCGGCAGTCGAAGCCATTCTGTCTCCAAAATTTCGCCAGGACTTTGAAAGGAAGCGATCACAAGCCTCGATTCGGAGTACCGAACTCTTAACAAGTGAGATGCTTGAGATATCGAAGCGGTGGGATCAATTGGGGGACGAGCACTCTCGCGCCCACGTGAGTTGGGAAGCGAGTCTCACCGAGTTAAGCGATCAATTGGAGAGTCTTGAAACAGCCTTCAAACGAACTTCGCGTGGTTCGATCGGAATGGCTCGATAAGGTAGGGCCGACGCCCTGATCTATTGTCGCCTTTCGCTCCGCGAAAGTGCGCTTCATTAACGCACTTTTGCGGAGCAAAAGGCGACACTTGTGGACGAGCGACGCCCTTCGCTCGTTGGGTTCCTGCAAAACCTGTGGATTTGCATGCTAAAGCAATCCCTCGGATCTTTGAATTTCTTCGGTCCAAGCTGAAAGAAACTGCATTCTGGCTTGTGTCTATTGGTACTGAAACGGTACGGATAGGGTCTGCAAAAACCCCATTCGAACCAAGGTACATCCCCAGACAATTACGGAGAATAATTATGAAATGGAATTTCACAGCCTACCTCGTCCTCGGTGCAATCCTAGTCGCAGGCGTTGCCGGCAGCATGCAAGTCTTTGGGCAAGGTGGTCCAAACCGCCAAATGAATAGTTTTCCCGGCAATGGTCCCAGCAATGGTCCCGGCAATGGTCCGTACCAAAATCCAATGGGACCGTTTAATCCAACAACACAGGGCTTCTCCCCCAATCCCATGGTTGGAACGCCACTGATAGGTTACGCCCTCCCGCACATGCCAATCCCGCACATGCCAAGTGGCAGAACGGCTATCATCGTCAAAAAAGATGGGACCATCGATCGGATCGAAAAGGAGCCAGGGGTTTCTTTCACTCCTGACGAAATGCAGGCGATCAACGAATCCAAGCAAAAGCTGCAAATCGCAGTCGCTCAAATCAAGTCGCCGGATGCCGAAGCAACCAAGAAAAAGGAAGCCAAGGAGTTCATCGCAAAGTACTTGAAAGCCGAGTTCCAAGCGGACCAAGAGTCGCGACGCGAGCAGGTCGAGCGACTTGAGAAGCAAGTTGAGCAACTTAAAAAACAGCTTGCGAAACGTGAAGAGTCGCAGGACAAGTTGGTCGAGCTACGGTTGCAGTTGTTGGAGAATGACGCATCCGGGTTGTCATTTCCCGATTCATGGGGAAGTCTTTCAGGTCAACCGCCGATTGCTCGCTACTCGATGCA
>JBBRJI010000501.1:0-4966 GCA_038219625.1 Pirellulales bacterium
GACGAAAAATCAACGCAGTTTGTGGACGCATTCTTGGCGTATTGGCTCGATCTACGCAAAATCAACGACACGTCGCCGGACGAGCAACTCTATCCCGACTATTATCTTGATGATTCGCTAGTCGACTCGGCGTTGGCCGAAACCCAGATGTTCTTTCGAGAGCTAGTTCGCGAGAATTTACCCGCTCGAAGCATCGTTGATTCGGACTTCACTTTTGTCAATGAACGTCTGGCCGAGCACTACCAACTCCCGCCATTCGAGGGCGTTGCGCTGCGACGTGTGAGTTTACCGAGCGATACTTCTCGCGGCGGAATTTTGACCCAGGCCAGCGTGCTGAAAGTCACCGCCAATGGAACCACTACTTCTCCCGTAGTCCGCGGCGTATGGGTCAACGAACGCATCCTCGGTATCAAAAATCCTCCACCGCCAAAGAGTGTGCCAGCCATCGAACCTGATACCCGCGGCGCAACCACCATTCGTCAGCAACTGGAATTGCATCGGGCCGATACGAGTTGCAATCGATGCCACGCGATTATCGATCCGGTAGGATTTGCCTTAGAGAATTTTGATGTCGCCGGGGGTTGGCGAGATCATTATCGAAGCGTCGGAGATGAGGGTAAGCCGATCGAGGGATTTGGGAAGAATGGACAACCGTTTGCATTTCGCCAAGGCCCACCAGTTGATGCTTCCGGAAACCTGGCTAACGGGAAAAAGTTTGCGAATATCTTTGAACTGAAAAAACTTTTGGTCGAAGACGAACGGAACATTGCAAAAAATTTGCTACAACAACTAGTCGTCTACGCAACGGGGGCCCCGATGAGATTCAGTGATCGCATCGAAGTGGACCGTATCTTGGATCGACTGGCAAAGGACGATTTTCGAGTGAAATCGATGATCACTGAAATTGTGATGAGTGATTTGTTCCTGTATAAGTGAATTGAAACGAAACACAAAACTGTTTTTTAGACTTGAGAATGTGCCATGGAAAAGCCGAACAACATCAAAAATCTAACCAATAAGTCTTTGCCGCGACGAACGTTGCTACGCGGGATGGGAGTTGCGATTTCGCTGCCGCTGCTCGATGCGATGCTGCCTGCGATTGCAACCGCCGCCAACAAAAGCCAGTTGGATGCAAACAATCCACCACGGCGAATGCTGGGGATATGCAACAACCTTGGACTCTTGCCAGAGAAGTTTTTTCCTCAAGCGGCAGGCAGCCAATACGAGCTTTCTCCATATCTTCAATTGCTTGAGAAACATCGGGATGATTTTACCGTTTTCAGCGGGGTTTCGCATCCCGATGTGGATGGCGGGCATCCGGCTGACATTTGTTTTTTGACCGCAGCGCCGCACCCTGGAAGCGGAGGCTTTCGCAACACGATTTCGCTCGATCAGTTCATCGCCGAACGAGTTGGACATCTCACGCGATTTTCGTCGCTGACCATGGGCGTCAACGTTCAGAGAGGGCAACGCAGTTTGTCTTGGACAGGTGCGGGTGTTTTGATCCCATGCGAAGAAAAACCTTCCAAGGTTTACGAACAACTGTTCCTGCAAGGCTCCAAGCGAGATATTGAACTGCAGCTTCAGAAACTCGAAGTGGGCAAGAGCATCATGGACGCCGTTGCTGGGCAGACGAAAGACTTGGTGCGAACCCTAGGACCAAAAGACCGCGATCGAGTCGATCAGTATTTGACTGCCGTTCGCGAGCTAGAAACGCGATTGGAAGCGGCCGAACAATGGGAGAATGTCCCCAAGCCAACTACCATTACACCCGCGCCATTAGATCCGAGCGATCCCAAGGAATACATGGAAAAGGTCCGACTACTGTACGACATGGCCAGGCTAGCGTTAGAGACGGATTCGACGCGAGCGATTACGTTGATGCTCGATAGTGTCAACTCTCCAACCATCGAGGTTCAAGGTACGGATATCACCGAGGGATACCATAGCTTGTCGCACCACGGCAAGAACGAAACCAAGATCAAGCAACTCGAAGCCATCGACCAATGGCACATGCGACTTCTCGACGAGCTCTTTGCAAACATGAAAAACGTGAAGGAGGGGAACGAAACGCTGCTGGACAGGACCATGATCTTGTACGGAAGCAACCTGGGTAACGCCAATACCCATGTGACGACGAACTTGCCCGTCTTATTCGCTGGCGGCGGGTTTAAGCACGGGAATCACTTGGCTTTTGATACTAAGAACAACTACCCATTGCCCAATCTATTCGTGTCCATGCTGCAACGCATGGGAATCGAAGTCGACCGATTCGCAACTTCGACAGGTGGCATGCGTGGACTAGAATTCATCTAAGTCGCACAATGGAAACAGAGTTGATATCGATTGCTTTCCGTGGCTCAACGGCGTTTTGGTCGATCCTTAAGTCTGGACACCCGAGCTACGAATTCCTTTTCCTTAAAGCAGCTCTCGCGTTTTGATCTTCACGGGAGCACGCTGACTTGCTGCTTCCAATGCTTTCGCTTGCTCAGGAGTTAGCTCGTGATCCTCGAAGAAATCTGCAACCGAATCGAGAATTGCCGCGACTTCGAGTTGTGGCCAAAGTTCTGTCGGTTCGACTTTAATCCGAATCTTGAAAACTCGCCTTGCGGGAAGACCGTTGGCAGAAGAGCTTCGAATGTATCAAGCGGACCTGCTCGCTGGGCGTTCAAGAGTCGAGTCGCTGCGGCGCCTGAGCGGTCGTATTCGCATTGGTTCGATTTCGATCTTAGTATCCGCACTGGTACAAGCGGAGCAGATGGGGATGGGAATCGCCAAGGTTCTACGAATTCAAGCGGATGATGTTCGCGCCCGACGACGCGAACGCGCGATTGCCTTTGCCAACGCGCTTCCCGTCAAGCGTTTGTTTCCGCTGGTCATCTGTTTCTTACCAGGACTCTTTGTTTGGACACTCGGACCCGCGTTCGTGCAACTGTTCAAGCTGACCGAGACGTTTACTCGCGGAGGTGGGTTTTGAGTTTGCAGCTGGTTGTTGGCATTCGCAGAAACGTGCGACCCTGGCGGGCTGTCATTTGCCAAGCCGGGACGGTGGCTATCATTGAAACCAATGTCAACGAATTGGACCTTCTGCCGGGAGTAGGACTGGAATTAAGAAGTGTCCGCTGACCTGAAAATGGTTGAACGGGCCCCAATCGCCTAATGCTAAGGAAAAAGCATTCCAGGCAGAGGCTTTGTCGCTCGTGCTTAATCAATGACTGTGATCGTGATGTTCCATGGGTTGCGATGAGTCATGCGAGTGCCGGTGGCCGGGTAAGTTTTCGATGCCGATGGCGATCGCGACACCCAACAGAAACGCAAACGTTAACTTACCGCGATCGTGGTCGTGGAAGGCGACTTCGGGCAGTAAATCGGCCATCGCAATGCCGATAAAGAACCCGGCTGAGATCGCCAATCCCCACCCTAAGAACACTTCACCACCCGAAAAATTGATGGCTCCGAGGTAAAACGCAACCGCTCCAATCGGACAAGCGAGAGAGAACGCCAAGTTGGCTAGGTTTTGCGCCGTTTGGGACCACTTCTGTTTGCTCATTACAGACGTGATCGCAAACGCATCCAGAGGCTTGTGTAAGGCCACAGCGAGAAACGTCCCCAACCCGGCTAAGCCGAGCCACGCACCATGTTGAGAATCGACCAAAACGCTACTGGCCAACGCGATGCCGTCCACCAGTGTATGAAGCCCCAAGCCAAAAAACAGACCCAACCAACTGATACTCTTTGGGGCGCCGCCGTGATCGTGATCGTGCCCGTGATCGCAATGGTGGCTATCCTCGGTGGCACCGTGATCATGCGTATGAAACAAGCGGATCATCAAAAACATGACGATCAGCCCCGCGAGTGCGCCCATTCCTCCGCGTGCGCTCGATCCAAGTACTTCTGCACCGTGCGGTAACAAATGAAGCATGGCAATTCCCAGCATCAGTCCGCCAACTCCGCTCATCAGCAGTTGAGTTCGCAAATGTGTCATCCGCAGCAATGACGAAAGCTTACCGCCGCAAACCGACGCGAGAGTGATCAGCACACAGTAAATAAACAGAAGAATGATTGGTGACATCGGTAGGGTGTTCTTCTGAGTTTTCTTCTGGAAATGCAAAACCGCACAGTGTACGCGATTGCAATTAGCCTGCATATACTAACGGAGAGAGAAACAAGGCCATGAAGCGTACGACATCTCGCTGGGGGGCGTTCTTACTTTGCCTATCGCGTGCAAAGAGCGATGATCGCAATGTTGTAGACCTAAGGGGGCAGCTCGTGGCGGAAGCCGCGTAGGCTTTCGGCGAATCGTTAAGCAAACCGAAACTCTTGGCGAGTTCCACATCGATAGCGTTTCCTGCTTAAACAGGTCGTTCTCCGACCTCCTGCCAAAAGATCTCTTGACGTTGCCCTAGACAGTTGTATAGTTGCATACTCTAGCAACTGTGGTGAACGATGGTATCAAAAAAAACTCCTTTAAAACCGAATCTCGACGACGATCCCTGCTGTGAAGGCAAGGGGCATGTCGGCTTGCCAATAACGATCGACGCCCAGGCGTGCGAGCGTGCGGCTGCTATTTTTCGAGCGCTCGGCGATCCCCAGCGTCTGCGATTGCTGCTGTTGCTCGAAGCTTCCGAACGCTGCGTTTCCGAGGTTTGCGAGGTGCTCAAGGAGTCTATGCCAGCGATCTCACAACGGTTGAGACTGCTCAAGAGCGAACGGATTGTCCGCTCGCGACGAGACGGCAAGCACGTGTACTACGCGTTGGCGGACGAACACATTTCGCGACTGGTGACCAACGGGGTCATGCACGCGATGGAAGATACCTCTACCTAATTGGAATGAAGAAAATGACCAAAATCCACACCCAACACGACCACGTTCATGGTCCCGACTGCGAACACACAGCTATCCAGCACGGGGATCACATCGATTATCTGCACGACGGTCACCTGCATCACATGCGGCCAGACGG
>JBBRJI010000502.1:0-4963 GCA_038219625.1 Pirellulales bacterium
GAGCCCCCACGGTCTCTGCAAACGAACGGATCTTGCCTACCTAGTCGCTGGTCCCGTGCAAATCCGTATCATCGACGTTGGCAATGTAAAGGATCGGTTTGGCCGTCATCAACCCGTAGCTGGAAATCGCTTTGGCCTCAACCTCATCCATGACCATTTTCCTCAGGGGCAACTCTTTGTTCAATTGCTCCATGCAGTGTTGAATGGCGGAAACTCGCAGCTTGGCTTCTTTGTCGCCACCGCGAGCCGCTCGCTCTGCCTTGGGCAACGCGTTTTCCAAAGTTTGGATATCCGAAAACATCAACTCCATTTCGATCGTTTCGATGTCAGATAGCGGATCTACTTTTCCGCCGACGTGAATGACGTCTGGGTCGGCGAAACAACGGACCACCTGCAGAATCGCATCGACCTCACGAATGTGGCTGAGGAACTTATTGCCAAGCCCTTGTCCTTCGCTGGCACCTTTGACGATTCCCGCGATATCCACCAACTTGAGCATGGCTGGGATGACTTTCTGCGGGCCGACAAGTTTGGCAATGCGGTTCAAACGATCGTCTGGCACGCTGATAATCCCTTCGTTGGGATCAATCGTACAGAACGGATAGTTTGCCGCTTGCGCCGATTGAGAACCGGTCAATGCATTGAACAATGTACTTTTGCCTACGTTGGGTAGGCCTACAATTCCAGCTTCCATTTTTAAGTCGGCCGTCCTAGTTTTCGTGACGCAAGAGTGGGAACAAAATAACGTCGCGAATACTGCGCGAGTCGGTGAGCAACATTATCAATCGATCGATTCCGATACCAAGTCCGCCCGCAGGTGGCATTCCGTATCGCAGGGCACGAACAAAGTCGTGGTCCATTTTGGCCATCGAATCCTCTTCGGCCATGCCATCGAGTTGAGTTCGGAACAGTTTCTCCTGTAGGATCGGATCGTTGAGTTCGGTGTAGGCGTTTGCCAATTCCATTCCATGGATAAATAGCTCAAATCGTTCTGCAATCTCAGGCTGTCCATCCTTGCGCTTGGTTAGCGGGCAGATGCTGGCAGGATAGTCGATAACGAAGATCGGACCGATGAGCGAATCCTCCACCTTTTCTTCGAAGACTTCGCTCACGACTACGTCAGGGTGCTTGCCTGTCGGATTGAGGCCGATTTTCTTGGCCAAGTTCGCGATGCCCTCTGTGTCCGAAATCTTGAGGCCAGTGTGCTCCTCGAAGAGGCTGCCATAAGTCCGTCGCTGGAACGGCGGGGTGAAATCGATGTCGAGATCGCCCCACTTGAGTTGGTACCCCTGGCCGGTTGCGTGGATTGCATCGCAGATTATCTGCTGCGTCAAATCCATCATCGTCTCGTAATTGGCATAGGCCCAGTAGAGTTCGATCATGGTGAACTCGGGGTTATGCTTGGGGCTGATCCCTTCGTTGCGATAGACTCTCCCCATCTCGTAAACGCGTTCGATGCCCCCGACCAGTAGTCGCTTGAGATGCAGCTCCAATGCAATTCGGAGAAAGAGTTGCATGTCGAGCGCATTGTGGTGCGTCACAAAAGGCTTCGCGGCGGCTCCACCTGCGATGGTATGCAACGTCGGCCCCTCGACCTCTACAAATTGATGCGAGGCCAGGGTCGATCGAATCGAATGAATGATCTTGGTCCGCTTGAGAAACGTCTGAAGCGATTCGGGGTTGTAGGTCAAATCTACGTATCGCATGCGTTGCCGCAATTCGGCGTCTTGCAAGCCCGCGTGTTTTTCCGGAGGTGGCTCGAGCGTCTTGGTCATGAAGTGAAGCCGAGTCGCGATGACGGTGAGCTCACCGGTATTGGTACGACCGAGCCGGCCATCTATGCCAACCAAGTCTCCGAAGTCTAATAGTTTGGCGAGATCGAAGTCCGCATCGGGCACTTGGCCTTTGGCGATCATGATCTGGATGTCACCGGTCCAATCGCGAATATTCAAAAAGTAAAGCTTTCCGGCGGTTCGCAGGAGCATGATTCGGCCAGCGACACGAACGATTGGGCCAATTTCTTCCCCCGCACCTTGGCTAGCTTTCCAAGCTTTATAGTCGATCGGTTCCGCGCCGTGCAGTCTTGACGCATCCAAATCCGGCAGAGGAACGAGCATTCCGTCTTCCTTCCTGAATTGCACTTGGTTGGCCATTTCGCGGATAGGGCCGTTGAAGATCCGGTTGTCGAATCTTGAGCCCCACGGGTCCAAGCCGAGCGATTCGATTTTCTTGAGCTTTTCGAGCCTCGCAGCTTGATGAACCCCTAAACCGGTGTTGTCTTGATCCTGAGAATCGGCCATGTTTGAGCAATTGATAGTGAATTGATGGTTGAGAAGGTGCAGATTGTAGGAAAAAGTGATGGAAAACCAAGCAGTCAAACCGCCAATGATCCTAATTGTCGAAAGCGATCCGCTTTTGCTGACGGGAATGTCTGCAATTTTGGACCAAAAGGGCTACCGTTGTTTTTTAGCCAGAGACACGGCCGTAGGCCTCAAGGCGACCCAGGCGATGGCTTTCGATCTGATCGTGTTGTCATTCGGGCGGGACGCGCTCAAGGCAGCCAACGACGCTTGCTTTTTGAAAGGAGAGGACATGACTCGAGAGCTACCGGTCCTTTTTTTGGCGGAAACATTTGAAACGAATTGGATTGAACCGTTGAATTTGGCAGGCGGTGTGTACTGCTTGCCGAAACCATTTGATCCCGATGTTTTCCTCGATTTAGTAGACAAAGCATTGTGTTTACCTCATTTGGCGGTCGCCAAGATCGCGCCTCCAAGAGCTCATTTTGCCAAAGACTGGGTTCGATTGAGTTAGAAGAGTGTGGCACGGTGGTCCCCACCGTGATTTTTAAGGCGTTGGCCAAACCGTCATTCGTTAACCACACCAAACGGACATCAAATGCTTGCTTTTGCAATAGTTGTTTTGTTTCTCTTGCCACTTGGCACACCTCAATTGCCGACCGCAGCAATCAAACTTTGGACGGTTAAACACGGGTTTATTATTGATGCCAAGGGGAAAGACGTTGGCGTTTATGGCGTAGACAGTCCGGCGTCGACATTGCGCCGATGAATACCGTTATTCTTTGGCACGTTGCTCTCCACGAACGACCCGATAAGATATTCACTGACTTTCGGACGGCGTGGCGACGGATCAATGCAAACGGTTATGGCCGCAGTTCTCCGTTGGGTTTCCTCAAGCATTTCGTCAAATGCGTCGAAGTAAGAACCATCTTGACCAAGTGAAGTAACTCCACTAAAACCCCTTAATCGGCAAAGTCAAGTACGGCTCCGTAGCCAAGTGGCTAAGGCAGCGGATTGCAAATCCGCCATCGTGGGTTCAACTCCCACCGGAGCCTTTTATTAGAAACCCCTATGTTTTAATTGATGAACACAGGGGTTTTTTCGTGCTCGCATCTTAGGCATCCAGCCCAATAACACTGGGTGTAACACTCTTGCCCCTTCTTAATCGTGAACTAAGCTTTGAGTAGAGGAGTTCAACAGATGACAGAAAAACTAGTAAGGCCGTACCCAACCTACCCCCTTACGCCACACATGAAGGGCTATTGGGTTCGAGTTTATCAAGGCAAACAACATCGGTTTGGACCTCGGGGATGTCCACCCGAAATTGCTTTGAAAGAATGGGAACGGGTTCATTCCTCCTTATTAGCTGGCATTGAACCCCAAGTAGAGCCCACTGGTTTGACCCTCCGTGAGGGTCTCAAGAGTTTCCTATCGAGTTGCATGACAAGCCTGAAAGAAGGCAACATCGTTCAACGGTCGTATGACGACTACTTTCGGGAATGTGAGTTGGTTCGAGACGCATTGGGGGCATCAACGCTCTTGGAATCCATTGGGCCAAGCCATTTCACGCATCTACGCGAAACGATGAAAGGTACTCCCAATGTGATAAGCAACCGGGTGGGGCGTGTGAAAGTTCTCTTCAAGTTTTTGTACCAAGAGGGGCTCTTAGCACAACCGGTGCGTTACGGCCTTACGGGGGCAACTTTAAGAAGCCTCCTAGGAAACGCATTCGCGAGCACCGCGAAACCAAACCCCAGCAACTCTTTTCGCCTGAACAGATACATCTCTTATTGAAGCACGCCAAGCCACAGATTAAGGGAATGATTTGGCTTGGCTTGTTTGCAGGGTTTGGCAATCATGACTGCGGGACACTTGCACCCAAGCATCTGTGTCTTGAAACTGGGAATAAAACTTGGATTCTATGCACTCAGACACACCACCGAAACCATTGGCAGACGGTCCAAGGATCAAATAGCCTTAGACTATTTGATCGGTCACGTTTCGCCGGGGATGTCGTCCGTGTATCGCGAGGAGATCGAAGACGATCGGTTACTGGCTGTCGGCGATGTAATCTATGCTTGGCTCGGCAAACCTTCCGCTTCGGTGGTGTCCACTTAGCGTTGCATAGACAGATTCCAATAACGATTGAATCGATACAAATCAAAACGGTTCATCGATGGCTTTGTGTGCATCGATTGGTTTTGTTGTTTTTTTGGACGCAATCGATAGCAAAGCAGTTACCGCACACGAGACAAGCATACCAATTGTTGTCGTCGCAAACAAATCAAACCAATTTGGATCACTCAGGTTTTCGGTCAAATACCAACCGACGAAACAGGCAAATGGTCCAAACAGAAGAGGCAGCAACAGAACGTATTGACGCTTCCTGTTGATTCTTGCAAGAAGAAGTAACGTTCCAGTTACAAAAAGCAAAAAGGTTGGGATAGAGTCATTTAGCCCATTGAATGCGTCAGGCATGGAAGTCCCTGGCACGTTTTGCGTCAAGTATCGCTCAATATCAGGTTTCGCAGCAAAGAGACAAAACGAAACGAGTGCAGAGAAAATTGCGAGTCCTTGGGTCAATCGTAAAAGTACGAATGGTTGGCACATTTTCGTGTCTCCAATTTCAATTGGCATCGGCACTCACTTCAAACGCACTAAGC
>JBBRJI010000503.1:0-4953 GCA_038219625.1 Pirellulales bacterium
GGTGTCCTCCATTCTGCTGGCGGCAATGTGCGACTTCTGAAATGGGCCGAGTACCCGAGCAGCTGGGACCCACAGTCCGATCAACGACTTCCCATCTGGGAAGTGCTGCATCAACTGATCCGCGTCTTCAACACCGATGGCGAAACGGGAGCGGCGGCTGTCTTTGCCGCTGTCCAGTCCAAAGCCGAAGCCGCCCGGCAACTCGCTTACCGACTCTACACGCTTTGCGAGCGTAAGAACTGGGCTGAAGACGCCCGAGCTTACAACGAAGTCGTCACCTCCTGGTCCGGCATCGAATCCGCCGCTGCCAAAGAACCAGCGATGAAACAAGGAGAGCTGTTTTGATGCACAATACAAGCCCGACGCGCAAGCGAGTGATTCCAATTACGAAGTCGCCCGTCGTGCCAGCGAGAGGCCAAAAAGCCCGTCCTTCCAGCAAGGAGATTGATGTGAACTTCGAGAATTCGTTGAATTCGGCAGGACGATTCAGTCACTCGCTTGCGCGTCGGGCTTGTATTGGCAAGAACTGGGCCGAAAACGCCCGAGCCTACAACGAAGTCGTCACCTCCTGGTCCGGCATCGAATCCGCCGCCGCGAAAGAACCAGTGATGAAACAAGGAGAGCTGTTTTGATCCACAATACAAGCCCGATGCGCAAGCGAGTGACGTGCAGAACCGTATCCGTTTCAATTGAACTGCAGCGATTGAATCCATTGCTGGCGCAGCGGGCGGGTATTTCGTGGCGGAATGATTTTTTTGGAGAAATTGAAAATGCCTGATAGTAAATTCAACACCGGCGATCCACTTGCCTACTTCATCACTTGGACCACGTATGGCACTTGGCTGCCCGGCGACGAGCGCGGTTGGAATCGCAAACAAGCAACCGGAGTTCAGCCCGCGAATCCAAATCTAGAACGTGCTGCAAAGCGAAAGATGTCAGAATCCTCATTTGTGATGACGGATCGACATCGCGAAATTGTGGATCAGACGATCCGTCGGCATTGTGAGATTCGGAAATGGCACCTTCACGCGGTCAATCCTCGCACAAACCATGTTCATGTGGTTGTTACGTCTCCCCGATACGATCCCCAAACCGTACGCGAACAATTTCAAGCGTGGTGTACACGAAAGCTAAAAGAAGTTGTATGTGATCGCAAGCACTTCTGGACTGAAGGAGGGAGCGGACGATTTGTGAATACCGAGGAAGAACTTGAGCGTGTAATCCAGTATGTGTTAGAGGCGCAAGACTTAAAGTATCTGGACGAAGAACTTGCAAGCCCGACGCGCCAGCAAGGAGATTGATGTGAACTTCGAGAATTCGTTGAATTCGGCAGGACGATTCAGTCTCTCGCTTGCGCGTCGGGCTTGTATTGGCAAGAACTGGGCTGAAGACGCCCGCGCCTACAACGAAGTCGTCACCTCCTGGTCCGGCATCGAATCCGCCGCCGCCAAAGAACCGACCGCCACCCAACGCACATTATTTGAATAGTAAGGGAGAATTGCGACATGCTAAAGTCAATGAAGCTGGAAGATTTTACCGTGTTCCACAATGTGGAATTTAATTTCGGTAAGCAGCTCAATATAGTTGTCGGCGAAAATGGCGCCGGTAAGTCTCACGTTCTAAAGGCAGCTTACGCAGCGATAGCAGTGAACGCAGCACGGACAAACGGCGATCCAGAACCCCCCGGCAAATCGCAAATGCAATCAGCGTTGGCCGAAAAATTTCGATCGGTTTTCCGCCCAGATGGATTGGGACGATTGGTACGTCGGCAAAAGGGTCGCAAGAAATGCAACCTGGAGTTTGTGTTTGACGAGACGGCACTCAATTTGTCCTTTACGTTTTCCACGCTCGCAAAAACCGAGGTCACCCTAAAACAGACCCCCAAACAACGGATTGAAAAGCTTCCTGTGTTCTTGCCGACTCGGGAACTTCTAGCTATCTATCCTGGTTTCGTTTCGCTGTACGAAACGACGCATCTTTCCTTCGAAGAAACGTGGCGGGACACTTGTATTCTACTTGGTGCTCCTTTGGCTCGCGGACCACGTGAGGCACGAATCAAAGAGCTGCTCGTGCCGCTGGAGGCCGCCATGGATGGTAGTGTCGAACTAGACAAATCCGGTCGCTTCTATCTCAACTTGAATTCGGGCGGAAACATGGAAATGCATCTTGTCGCTGAAGGAATGCGCAAGCTAGCCATGGTCGCACGGTTGGTTGCGACCGGCTCGCTGCTGGACAAAGGGTATTTGTTTTGGGATGAGCCCGAAGCCAATCTCAATCCGAAGATCATCAAAACAATTGCAAGGACCATTCTCCAAATTGCCGCTAGCGGAATTCAAGTGTTTGTTGCAACGCACAGCTTGTTCCTATTGCGAGAATTGCATGTCCTGCAAAAGCGGGAATTTTCCTCCTTCGATACGCGATGTTTCGGTTTGCATATCGCAGGCGACGGCGCTGTGACGGTTCAACAGGGCAATACGATGGATGACATCGGTGAGATCACCGCATTGGACGAAGATTTGCAGCAATCAGAGCGGTACATCGATACTGAAATGGGAGTGCCCGTTCCCACCACGACCGAAGCCAGCCAGGAGGATGTTTGATCTCATGGTGACTCTGCCAGTCGATACATTGACCTTCGCGTTTACTACGACAATCGCGGACGCACAGATTTACGATAAGTGGGTGCATTACACGACGGTTTGGAATGCTCCGCCCGGCGGAAGAAAATCGGTAGACGTTGTTGCGGTAGAAATGGGCACTCCTCCGAGCACCTGCTGGATGATTGAGGGAAAAGACTTTCGGGTCATCACGAATCCTCCCAAGCCTTCCAATATCGGCGGATTGGCCCAGTTTGTTGCTGATAAGGTGCAGGACTCCATCGCGGGACGAAACGATGCGGCCAATAATGCAGTCACACCGACCGAAATGGCTCTTGCGAAGTTAGCCGGTGCTGCGACGACAACGCGAGTCGTTCTGCATCTTGAGCCACATGTTGGCGCTCACTCGGCCCTGTTCCCGAGCGGATTTGCTGCCAGTGTACTTCAGAGATTGAAACAATTGGTTAGAACGATCGACCCAAATCCGTTGGTGTTGAATATTGCGGATACGGCGTTAGTCGGTGTCCCATGGGCGGTTACTTAACAATGGAAAATGACGTATGAAACCTTGGCGAGAAATTGCAGTACCACACCGCGATGTGTTGGAAGGAACGTTCCAGCAATCCGAGTTCGCTGCCGACATCACGGCGGTTCATTCGGGGAAAGCGTCGAAAGAATATCAGGATGCGGCTGCATTCTTCGACCGCACGTTTATCACCGAGGGGATGCGGCTACTATTGACACAAGTCGCTCAGCGACTGGTCGGCAATGGTGGTGAACCTGTTGTGCAGCTTCAGACAGCCTTTGGTGGTGGCAAGACGCATACGATGCTGGCTGTGTACCACTTGGCCACTCGAAAATGCGCTCTGTCGGAACTTGCTGGTATACCCTCGCTTATAGAACAAGCCGGAATGATGGATGTTCCCCAAGCCCGAGTAGCGGTTTTGGATGGAACGGCCCATGCACCAGCTCAACCGTGGAAACATGGAAAACAAGCGATCAAGACGCTCTGGGGCGAACTAGCTTGGCAGCTCGGCGGGAGCGAAGGGTTTGCATTAGTGAAAGAAGCCGACGCAACCGGTACGTCACCAGGAAAGGATGTCCTTGCTGAACTGCTTTCCAAATACGCGCCCTGCGTTGTTCTGATCGACGAACTCGTTGCCTACATCCGCCAGTTCGTTGCGGGGGTAACACTTAGTGGCGGCAGTTTCGACAGCAACTTGTCGTTTATGCAATCTCTCACGGAAGCCGTAAAGCTTGTCCCGAATGCGATCGTGTTGGCCTCGTTGCCAGAGTCTGAGATCGAAGCGGGTAGCCAACATGGTGTTGCGGCACTAAGGTCACTTGAGAAAACCTTTGGAAGAATCCAAGCGTTATGGAAACCGGTGGCAACCGAAGAAGCATTCGAAATCGTTCGACGCCGACTGTTCGAGCCTGTGAACGATGGCAAGATGCGGGATGCGGTATGTCGAGCGTTTGCTGATGCGTATGTTGCCGAAGGTTCGAAGCTACCGGCTGAAACGCAAGAAGGCCGCTATTACGACCGACTCATTCAAGCCTACCCGATTCATCCCGAGGTGTTTGATCGCCTCTACGAAGATTGGACAACAATCGATGGTTTTCAACGTACCCGTGGCGTTCTGAAGTTAATGGCCAAAGTGATCTTCCGATTGTGGAAAGATGACAACAAGGACCTGATGATCATGCCCGGAAGCTTACCGCTCCATGATGGCAGCACGCGAAATGAATTGACTGTCTACCTTCCGGCTGGCTGGGACGCAGTTGTCGAAAAAGACATTGACGGAGATCGTGCCGAAACTACAGAGCTAGAGAACAAAGAACCTCGCTTTGGACAGGTGAACGCCGCCCGTCGCGTAGCACGGACTTTGTTTCTAGGTAGCGCTCCATCCTCGGTTGCTGGTAAGGCAGGCATTCGGGGCCTCGACCGAGCTCGTGTTTTACTTGGCTGTCTCCAACCTGGTCAAACTTCAGCGACCTACATTGACGTGCTCAATCGACTGGCGGATCGACTTCATTATCTAAATAGCTCGGGGGACAAGACTCAAGAAGCAACTCGCTTTTGGTTTGACACTCGCGCCAATCTTCGCCGTGAGATGGAAGATCGCAAACGCCGCTTTGATGACAATACCGATGTACGAGGCAAGATCGGCGACGCGCTCAAGAAGATGGTGGGTAGCGCCACGTTCTTTGATGGCGTCCACATCTTCACGCCGCATGGAGATGTTCCAGATGACAGTGCGCTTCGGCTGGTGGTTCTCTCGCCTGAAAACTGCCATTCACGTGACCTGAAACAACCTGCCGAAGGAGCGGTCCTCGATTACGTTCGCAACAACGG
>JBBRJI010000504.1:0-4948 GCA_038219625.1 Pirellulales bacterium
GGGCTTGCCAATCGAATGGTTTGGACTGCCCGCCGGTAGCGCAGCGTCACTAGGTGTGCATGAGTCGCAGAGCCGACTCTGGGAAAACATGGTTGGACGCTCCAAGGAGTTTTGGCAGTGGTGTTTGCCTCATGCCAAAAAATGTTTTCCGCAGTTGCAAGGAGTTTCCGTAGACTCTGTTTTTGCGGATTTGAATCGGGTCGAGGCGAGTTTGATTCGAATCGAAGCGGATGAGGCCACTTACAATTTGCACATCCTGCTCCGATTTGAGCTGGAACGAGAGCTGATCGACGGCGACTTGCAAAGCGTGGATTTGCCGTCGGCTTGGTCGGATCGATATGAATCCTACTTGGGAATTCGGCCCGGGAACGATAGCGAAGGGGTGATGCAGGATGTACACTGGGCTGCAGGTTTGATTGGTTATTTCCCAACGTATACCCTTGGAAACATCTTCGCGGCGCAGCTCATGAACGCGGCTCGCGACGAACTGGGGGAACTGCCATCCATGATCGCCGAGGGGGATTTTCGCCCCCTTTTGCAATGGCTTCGAACCAAAATCCATCAACACGGACGCTGCCTAAAACCGACCGAATTGGTCTCTTCGGCTACTGGGAAACCTATTTCATCGCAACCGTTTTTGGATTACCTCACCGATAAGTTGACTCCATTGTACAAGTAGCATTTTTACGAATCGGGAACTCGTTTGGCTATGGATTCGTCCGTTAATACAGTACTTAATCAAGCGGAGGAGACTGCGTTGATCGACTGTATCGTTTCGGGACAACCGGCAAAATTCGAAATCCTGGTTGGAAACTACCAACAAAGGATCTTCGCGACTTTGCTTGGAATGCTCGGAAATCGCCATGACGCCGAGGATGTGACACAAGAGACATTCTTGACCGCATTTCGAAAGCTCGACCAATTCGAGCGACGGTCGTCGTTTTACACTTGGTTGCACCGGATTGCATTCAATGCAGCCATCGACCTGCAGCGCCGAAAGAAACGAACCAAGAGCCGTTTTGTCGGTGGCGAAGGCATGGAAGCTGCGGAGCCAGGAGATCAGCAAGCGGATTCGCCAGCATCGATCGTCATGGCCAAAGAAACCGTTAAACAAGTGCAATTGGCATTGGGTCGACTCGATTCTGAACGCCGCAACATCATTGTCCTCAGAGACTTGCAGGGCTTGGACTACGTTGAAATCGCGTCTATGTTGGATATTCCGGTGGGTACCGTTCGCAGTCGGTTGCATCGGGCTCGGATCGAACTGCGCGAGATCATGAACGCCATGGGTATCGGCCAATCCGTGGATGAGTCCTCTCAGCTAAAGGATGCCGCCGTGAAAAACCAGATGGTTACCTACGGGAGGGACCGGCCATGACACCTGAGTTTGACGATGTTCTGCTGACCGCCTATTTGGACGATGAAGTGAACGATGCGGAGCGAGAAAAAGTCGAGAAGCAACTGCGCACGTCCGCCGCGTCTCGCACGCTTTTGGAGGAACTGCGATCCGTCCGAAACCTCGTGACGCAACTTCACATGACTCAATCCACTCGCAGTTATCAGCAAGGACCTTGGAACCAAGCGAATCTCGCCATTCACGAGGAATCGTCTTCTGCCAGCGAGATGCCGAAAGTCGTTTTGCAGGATCCCCGTTCTCATTGGAAATTACCTTTTCAAAGAATCGCAAGTATTGCCGCGTTGATCGCAATCGCTGTTTGTGGTCGGCTCCTCCTACTACAGCCAAATAAGCCAGCCATCAGTCTTTCGGATGGCACCAGCACTAGTGCTGACAGAGACTTGAAAACTCTCACGGAGATTCGCCCAACTCACGAATCGGAGGATTTTGGCAACTCAGTCCAAGCCGTTCCAGCATCTGGGTCAGGCAGCGTTCGATCGTTAAGCGGGCCAGCGGAACCTGCTCCTGGAGCGGTGTACTCCAATCAACCGAACGACTCACCAAGTCTCGCAAAGAAACCTACGGACCATGAAGGTCAGAAATCATCATCTAAGCAGTCGGAGCAATATTTTTTAGACGACTTATTGAAAGATCAAAGTCTAGAATGGAAGATACGGGACGTTCAGGAAGTTGACTCGCGTGATCGCAAATCTTCAGATTGGGTCGACAATTTCGTTCAACAGGAGAACTCCAACAGTCTGAATCGCGACGAACCGATCACGAAATTGTATTTTCGTTATCGCAATGTCAACCAACTGGGCCGCGTTATTGACGAGCCAACCGCACTTGTCAGAGAGAGTGCCACCACCAAGGAATCGGAGTCCGTCCAATTCGACAAGCAACTCGAGGAAAAGCATGAGAAAGTGGCCGATCGTCCCTTGCTGGTCGAGTTTGAAATACCGAGCAACGACTGGGAGTCTGGTGCGAAACGACTTAGGCAACTGGGAATTTCGGTTCCGCTGGAGTTGCCAGCCGTTGAATACTTGGAGTTCACTGGTGTTCCAATCCCTTCGGTAGCCAAGAAGGGAGCAACGGAATCGGTATCCGAGCTTTCAGAAAATCGCCCCGAACGCGAATCTCGTGTTGCGGGCTCGCTGGAGTTGTCTCGATGGACTTTCCAACCTACTGATCCATTGGAAGGTCAGCGTTCCTTCCATCGATTAACAGAAAAGGAAGAGACACTCTCGAAAAATGTCGCACCGGTTATGGAACGCCCGAGTTCCATTCGGATTAGGGTTCGTGCTATAGCGACGACAGAAAAATAGCGTCGTAGATCCGTCGCTCCGCCGACGGATGTCGTGTAGGCGAGCGCCAGCCAGAAGTCTACCAGGCCCCGTGTGGCACGCCCAAAGCGATTAGCGCGATTAGCGATGGGCGTGGGAAGCTTGGCAGATGTTTCTAGCGATTCACCACGCCCTTCGTACCTCAGAGCGTGCCACACGCGAAGGGCGGCGTTAAAATAAGGTTAACGGCGTAGGGTGGCACCCGTGCCACCCAGTTTACATGCAGATTTCAAACTGCCCCTCGCCTAACGCTCGACGTCATTCGAGATCTTCGTTTTTCACTTCACTCGATGCAAAATATTGTAGCGCAATAGGATTCTGGGCCGTGAATAGATGGGACGGGGCGTCGGGTCGTTGATTACACTGACCGCGAGTCGCGGAGCGACGTCGCCTACGTTAACTCTTAATATCAACCAAAAATGGTTCGTTGCTTTCCGCAGCCATCTTGCGGATGTCCTCGGTAATTCGCATGGAACAATACTTCGGACCGCACATGCTGCAAAAATGAGCACTCTTGAAAGTGTCCTGCGGCAAGGTCTCATCGTGGTACGCCTTGGCGGTTTCTGGATCCAACGACAAGCGGAACTGCTCGTTCCAATCGAAAGCAAACCGAGCTTTGGAAAGCGCATTGTCACGATCCTGCGCTCCTGGTCGTTTTCGAGCTACGTCCGCTGCATGGGCTGCAATTTTGTAAGCGATGACTCCCTGTTTGACGTCTTCGCGGTTAGGCAACCCCAGGTGCTCCTTGGGGGTAACATAGCAAAGCATGGCGGCACCCGCCCAACCCGCCAATGCGGCTCCAATCGCACTCGTAATATGGTCGTAGCCAGGGGCAACGTCGGTGACTAACGGTCCTAGCACATAAAAGGGAGCACCATGGCAAACTTCAATTTGCTTCTTGATGTTCATTTCGATTTGGTCCATCGGAATGTGTCCGGGACCTTCGACCATGACTTGCGTACCTTTGCTCCAACCCTTTTTGCAGAGTTTGCCCAAAACATCGAGCTCTGCGAATTGAGCGGCATCGCTTGCGTCCGCGATCGAGCCGGGCCGCAAACCATCACCTAAACTCCAGGTCACATCGTATTGCTTCATGATGTCGCACAGGTCATCGAAAGCTTCGTAAAGCGGATTTTGCTTGCGATGAACCATCATCCACTTGGCGATGAGCGAACCACCTCGACTTACAATGCCGGTAACACGCGAGGTCGTTAAGTGCAAATGCTCTAGAAGAACGCCACAGTGGATAGTCATGTAGTCGACCCCTTGTTTGGCTTGGTGTTCGACCATGTCCAAGAAATGCTGTGCCCGCATGTCTTCGATGTTGCCACCCAACTCTTCCAACATTTGGTAGATCGGTACGGTCCCAATGGGCACCGGTGAGGCCGCGATGATCTGGCTGCGAATGTTGTCGATGTCCTTGCCCGTCGACAAATCCATTACGGTATCGGCCCCATAATGGACCGACACATGCAGTTTTTCCAGCTCTTCCTCAATGTTGCTAGTGACGGCGGAATTACCGATGTTGGCGTTGATTTTGCAAGTCGCAGCAATACCGATGCACATCGGCTCAAGGTTGCCCTTCAAGTGGACCTTGTTGGCAGGGATAACCATTCGTCCAGCCGCAACTTCGTCCCGAATCAATTCAGGCGTAAGATTCTCCCGTTTGGCAACAAACTCCATTTCGGGGGTAATCTGACCGGCAATGGCTGCAAGGTATTGAGTCGTCACGCGTTAAAAACTCCGTTGAATATTTCTGGGTGAATGGATGCCGGCTACTAGTGCTCTGTCCAGATCAAGAATTAGGGTTCTGACGTAGCTGAAGCCGCTAAGGCTTTCGGCGACTTTTTGCGGCCATTCCAATGATTTCATGCTTTACACCGAAACTCTTGGCGAGTTCCGCTACCCTAAAGTTCCGCTACCCTAAAGTCTAATGTGGACAAATACTAGTTTATCGCCGTATCCGAAGGTGGGGAACCGGAAAAAGCCACGAAGTGATCACTTCCTGCCAAGCAATCGATTCATATTCTTTTTATAGGCCTCGACTCCAGGCTGCCCATAGGGATTGATTCCCATCAGCCGTCCCTCGACCACGGTAGCCAGCATCATCATTTGGAAGAGTTGTCCCATATGAAGCTCGTCAACCCGCGGAATGTAGAGATTGGTCGTAGGACGACCGTCCTCCCGCAACGCTTGGTTGGTGCCCTCA
>JBBRJI010000505.1:0-4944 GCA_038219625.1 Pirellulales bacterium
GTACAGGTACTCCAGGATACGGAGCAAGCGGCGGAACGGGTTCAGAAATGGATGGCGGGATGAGCCCCGGCGGAATGAATCCCGGTATGAGTGGATCTGGGACGATGAATCCAGGCATGAGTAGTCCTGGAGGCGGCGGCAAGAAAGGACTGAAGCTTTAAGCGAGAGTTCTATTCCAAATCCCTATTGATCATTCAGTCGCCAGCGATTTTCGCTGGCGATTTTTTTGAATGGATTGGGCTCGTTGTGAAGTTTGGCTGACCTTCAAGTCCAATTTAGATTATGATTTGTCAGCCTTTGCAAACCATGTCAACGTGTGGCTCCTCTCCCGCCGCAACCACGTTTCCCGATTTTGCGTCGATTTTCTGTCGACATAAACGGGGTGGTGCTTGGCCGCACCGAAATTCCGCTCGCCAAATTCGCTTTCATTGCAGTGTTGTCCTATGTCTATACGCGTTGCCATTCATCACGAAACCAACTATCAATACGATCGACAGGTAACCCTGGGGCCCCAAGTTGTACGACTTCGTCCTGCCCCGCACTGTCGGACAAGAATAGTAAGTTATTCGATGAGGGTAACTCCGGTAGAACACTTCTGCAACTGGCAACAAGACCCGCAGGGAAACTATCAGGCGAGGTTAGTTTTTCTTAAGCCAGCGCGCCGAATGTCGATCGTAATCGATTTGGTTGCCGACCTGACGTCGATTAATCCATTTGATTTTTTCTTGGAAAGCTACGCGGATAACTTTCCATTCGAGTACGAACCGCAACTAGCCCGTGAGTTGGCTGCCTATTTGGAAACATTGCCGTCGACGCCGTTGGTTGATAAGTGGGTGGCGAGTGTCGACCGAACGCTTAAGCCGACAATGGATGCGATTACGAGCTTAAACCAACGCTTGCAAGGAGAGATCCGGTACGAAATTCGAATGGAAGCTGGCGTTCAAAGCCCCGAAGAGACGCTATCGCTCAAGAGTGGATCGTGTCGCGATTCTGCTTGGTTGCTTGTGCAGATAATGAGACGGCTTGGAATCGCGGCCCGCTTTGCATCAGGGTACTTGGTCCAGCTAGCAGCCGATCAAAAATCCCTGGACGGCCCTAGTGGTCCAGAAGTGGACTTCACGGACTTGCATGCCTGGGCAGAAGTTTACTTACCCGGTGCGGGTTGGGTCGGTCTAGATCCGACAAGTGGTTTGCTCTGTGGCGAAGGGCATTTGCCGGTTGCCTGCACCCCCGACCCATCGAGTGCAGCCCCAATTTCTGGCATGGTCGACGAAGCGGAATGCGAGTTCGCGTTCTCCATGTCCGTCCAACGCATGGTGGAGGACCCTCGCTCCACTAAGCCTTACACAGATCAGCAGTGGAATCGTATTGATGCATTGGGGCAAAAGGTAGATGCACAACTGACGGAAGATGATGTGCGACTAACGTTTGGCGGAGAGCCAACCTTCGTTTCGATTGACGACATGGAGGGTGCTGAATGGAACTCAGAAGCGGTCGGGCCGAAGAAACGCGCCCTGTCGGGAGAGTTGATCAAGTTGCTTCGACATCGATTTGCACCTGGAGCCATGCTGCACTACGGACAAGGCAAATGGTATCCAGGGGAGTCATTGCCAAGATGGGCTCTGACCTGTTTATGGCGACTTGATGGCGAGCCGATTTGGCATGACGATAAGTTGATCGCCGACGAAGACCGCGACTACGAATTCAACTTTAAGCATGCAAGGCAGTTTGCGAATTCCTTAGCGATCCATTTGAGCGTCGATCCGCGTTGGATGGTCCCAGCTTACGAAGACACCTACTATTACCTTTGGCGCGAGCAACGCTTACCGATCGATATCAATCCTTGGGATCCCAAGCTTGCCGATCCAGAAGAGAGGAGCCGATTGGCCCGCGTTTTCAATCGAGGCCTGAATAAGCCGACAGGCATTGTTTTGCCATTGCGTCGACAGTGGTGGCAAGGAAAGGCCAGTTGGCAGACTGGACCATGGCCCGTTCGGCCGGAGAAATTGTTCTTATTGCCAGGCGATTCTGCCATCGGGCTACGATTGCCGATAGATACGTTGCCGGTGAGCAGTCAGTCACAAGGACAACCGGTCTATCCAAGCGACCCATTTGCGGCGCGACTTCCTTTGCCGCCCGCGTCGCCCATTGTCCAACGCAAGGACGATCCACCGCAACCAGCATCCGAGTCCTCCAATTTACTGAATTTGGAAGATGATCAAAGATGGGCGGAAGAGCTTGCTCGTTTGCAAGCCGCAGAACGGCTTGATCCCAAGGCAGTAGTTCGAACTGCCCTTTGCGTGGAACCTCGCGAAGGGAGGCTTTATGTATTTATGCCCCCTACAGAAACACTGGAGGATTATCTGGAATTGGTCTCGGCGATTGAGCAGACAGCTACGGAATTGCAGTTCCCGATAATATTGGAAGGGTATCTACCACCGAGAGATCATCGATTGCAATTGATCAAGGTGACGCCGGATCCTGGCGTTATCGAAGTGAATGTGCATCCAGCCAAGAACTGGAACGAATTGGTCCACAACACCACCACCATTTACGCCGATGCAAGGCAATGCAGACTTGCGACCGAAAAATTCGATCTCGATGGCAAACACACAGGAACGGGAGGCGGGAACCACGTGGTCATGGGTGGTCCGACCCCATCGGATAGTCCATTCTTAAGACGCCCCGATATTTTAAGGAGTATGCTTTCTTTTTGGATCAATCATCCTTCCCTTTCGTACTTTTTCAGCAACCGATTTATTGGCCCTACAAGTCAAGCACCGCGAGCCGATGAGGGGCGACGCGATGCCGTTTACGAGTTGCAAACGGCACTTGAGCTAATTCCAAAAAGGGGGCAAGATTGCCCTCCATGGTTGGTGGATCGCTTGCTTCGCAATCTGCTGGTAGATCTCACGGGCAACACACACCGATCCGAGTTTTGCATAGACAAGATGTACTCACCTGATAGTTCAACTGGGAGACTTGGTCTGGTAGAGCTACGGGGATTTGAAATGCCACCTCATGCGCAGATGAGTTTGGCCACACAGTTGTTGGTACGATGCATGGTTGCCCATTTCTGGCGAAACGAATACACGCAACCGCTCAAGCGCTGGGGGACGGATTTGCATGACCGTTTGATGTTGCCTCATTTCTTGTGGCGTGATCTGCAGGACGTCTTGGGATATTTGCAGATGGATGGTTGGAATTGGGAGGATAACTGGTTCTCGCCCCATTTCGAATTCCGATTCCCTTCGATTGGAAGTGTCGAATACGACGGAGTTTTCATTCAACTGCGTAATGCGATTGAGCCATGGTATGTCTTGGGTGAGGAGCCAGCCGGGGGAGCAACTGCGCGATACGTTGATTCGAGTGTCGAGCGGTTGGAGGTTAAAGTGACTGGACTGGATTCAGCCAAGCATCAATTGCTTTGCAACGGGATTCGAGTACCGCTTCAGTTTGGAGGGGATCAAAGTACTCAAGTATCGGGCGTACGCTATCGCGCGTGGGCGCCGGTTTCATGCCTTCATCCGACCCTGCCGGTAAACACGCCACTGGTGTTCGATTTGTGGGATATTCGAACTGGCCATTCCGTCGGTGGTTGCACCTACCATGTCTCGCATCCAGGTGGCCGAAACTATGCAACCTTTCCCGTGAATGCATTGGAGGCAGAAGGTCGACGCAACGGACGTTTCCTACCGTTCGGTCACACTCCAGGTCGTTTGGTACCAAGGATGCCGCGCGATAATCCTGAATATCCAGCAACGCTCGATTTGCGAAGAGAAACTCCGCGTGACGACGGACGCTAGCAGCGTCCGCCACGTGACGGACGCTGCTAGCGTCCGTCGTCCGTATTATTGGTAAAAACAAACGCGGCACGAACCGGTGGGGGCATTGGTGAACTTGCCCATAGTACGCTTCGCCAAACAATGTCCCCAAGCAACAGATCGTCCGCTGCATCCTCCGTTGCAAAATCCAACTGCTCTGATTCGGCGGCCCCCAAGCCAATGCGGTATTAATGGCCTCCATATCCGCTTGTGCGGGTAGGTGTTGGAACGATTTGAAATCCCCGGACTTTCCAAAGCTAGCGTACATGGGGTTGGCGGCCGCATCGACGTGATCAGATCCGTTTTGAGCATCGTCCTCGACCACGAATATGGCAGACTCGGACCAGAATTTGCTTTTGGAGATCGACTCAACAATCTGACCGAGGGCCAAATCGTTGTCCGCCACCATACAAATTCCTTAGCGAGGGCATGATGATCGGCGGTTCTTTCCGTCGCGACAACCATACCCTTGGGCCAATTCGTTCACACGTTCCAAATGCGTGACAAACGACCAATCGTCAAACCTAAATTTTCACGAATTCAGCTAACACTTGCGATTTCTCGACAGTTCTAGCTAAGATCATATTTCTCACCGTTGTTGACTAGTAGGGTGCAATCAGTTATTCTTAAGTCTCGAGTTGGCATCGGCTTAACTCGTCCCGCCTATAGAAAACAACGTGTTTCTGAGCCTCCAATTTGGTTGGCTTTGAGTTGCGCCCCGCAAACTACGGTTCTCTGATTGGTTTCAGTTGGAGCACTGAAAAATAAGGACTCGGAATCTATGTCGCTCGGCCTGCGTTGCATTGCTTTCTCGACTGCAGCACTCCTCTTTGTCCTAGTGCATCCGAAGGCCAACCGCTTGTTGGGTGACGAAACCCCTAAAGTGTCCTCGCCGAGCTTCGCCAAAGACGTTCTACCAATTCTCAGAGCGAATTGCTTTGGCTGCCATCAAGACTCCAAAAAGCTTGGTGGCTACATGATGACGGATTTCCAAAACATGCTCAATGGGGGCGAATCGGGATCGGCTGCCATTGTTCCTGGCAAGTCTGCGGAAAGTCATCTCATCCGCGAAATCGTTCCAGTCGATGGCAAAGCAGAGATGCCAAAAAAAGGCAAACCG
>JBBRJI010000506.1:0-4938 GCA_038219625.1 Pirellulales bacterium
CTGAAAATATTCGAACCTGGCCGCAAGCTAGACGATTACGGCACGGCCATCGTCCGATATCAAAACGGCGGACTCGGAACGGTAACCGCAAGTCAAATCAGTCACGGTCGCGAAAACGACTTGTCCATCGAAATCGATGGAACCAAAGGTGCCCTTTCTTGGCGACAAGAAGAGCCGAACGTCATGGTGATCCGTCAAAACGGCCAACCACATAAACTCTACACTCGCGATCCAAACGGTTCGTTCATGAACGCAAGCGGCAAAGCGGCATGCAGATTGCCAGCCGGTCACCCAGAAGCGTTCTTCGAAGCATTTGCCAATATTTATGTCGCAGCTTTCGATGCGATGGTTGACGTTTCACAAGGCAGAACGGTAGATCGCGTCAATACGATCTATCCCAATGTGCACGATGGCGTTGAAGGCATGTACTTCATCGAGCAGTGTGTCGCCAGCAGCGATCAAAACGGAGCATGGGTTTCGTTGAGCCACCCCCGAGCTCGAAAGTAAGGATTTCGCCTTCCATGTTTTAACCAGCGTGCAATGCCCCCGAGTTTCACTCGGGGGATTTTTACCATCGCTCTAGAGATAGACGAAACAAGCCTCACCTCTCCAGACAACTCGTTTGAAACATCCATGAACCAGCTCAATAAATTTTCCTCGCGAATTACACAACCGAAAAGCCAAGGAGCTTCCCAGGCAATGCTCTATGGAACCGGAATGACCCCGGAGGACATGAACAAAGGCCAAGTTGGCATCGGAAGCGTATGGTATGAGGGCAACACATGCAACATGCACCTTTTGGACTTGGCCCTCGCAGTCAAGAAAGCGGTCGTCGAAGAGAATTTAGTTGGAATGCGATTCAATACTATCGGCGTAAGCGACGGAATTAGCATGGGGACCGATGGCATGTCCTATTCTCTCCAGTCGAGGGATCTCATCGCCGATTCCATCGAAACGATTATGGCGGCGCAGTGGTACGACGCCCTGATCGCTTTGCCTGGTTGCGACAAGAACATGCCCGGCTGCTTGATAGCGATGGGAAGACTGAATCGCCCATCACTCATGATCTACGGCGGAACGATTCGCGCTGGAAAATGGAACGGCCATTCGCTGGACATTGTTTCTGCATTCCAATGCTACGGCCAATACATTTCAGGTCAAATCGATGAGGAAACGCGAGCCAACATCGTTCGCAAATCCTGCCCTGGTGCCGGTGCCTGCGGCGGCATGTACACTGCCAACACAATGGCATCCGCCATTGAGGCGTTAGGTATGTCGCTGCCATACTCTGCTTCGATTCCTGCCGAGGACCCAGCCAAAATGGACGAATGCAGACGGGCCGCCAAAGCCATTCGACACCTCATGGAAATCGATCTCAAACCTCGCGATATCATGACTCGAGCTGCGTTCGAAAACGCTATGGTCATCGTGGTGGCGCTAGGAGGTAGCACCAACGCGGTCCTCCACTTGATCGCAATGGCACGTAGCGTCGGCATCGATTTGCAATTGGATGATTTTCAAAAAGTAAGCGATCGAGTTCCGTTTCTTGCGGACTTAAAACCTTCTGGGAAGTTTGTCCAGGAAGATCTTCATTCCGTCGGTGGTACCCCAGCAGTGATAAAGTATTTGTTGGCAGAGGGGTTTATGACCGGTGACTGCATGACCGTAACCGGCAAATCCTTAGCCGAAAACGTTGCGGATCTTCCCGGTTTGAAAGCGGGGCAGAAAATCGTTCAGCCGATTTCCAACCCGATCAAAGCCACCGGGCACATTCAAATCCTGTTTGGCAATCTAGCCCCAGAAGGTTCCGTCGCCAAAATCACAGGTAAAGAAGGCATGCGGTTTTCAGGTCCTGCGCGTTGTTATGACAGCGAAGAGCTCATGCTCGCAGCGTTGGAGAAAGGACAAATCCAAAAAGGAGATGTCATCATCATTCGCTACGAGGGCCCCAAGGGTGGTCCAGGTATGCCAGAGATGTTGACGCCTACGTCGGCCATTATGGGCGCGGGTCTTGGCTCCGATGTTGCCCTCTTAACCGATGGCCGTTTTTCCGGTGGCTCACACGGATTTATCGTGGGGCACGTGACTCCCGAGGCACAAGAGGGAGGACCTTTGGCTTTGGTGGTCGACAATGATCTTGTCACCTTGGACGCTAACACGAATCGACTAGACGTCGCAGTGTCCGATGCTGAGCTGGCGTCGCGAAGAGCAAAGTGGCAAGCTCCGCCGCTGAAAGCAACACGCGGTACGCTCTACAAATACATCAAAAATGTAAAAAGCGCCAGCGAAGGCTGTGTTACCGACGAGTAATTCCTAGCGCTTCTTCTATGCTAAATTGGCGGGTAGCGGAACTCGCCAAGAGTTTCGGTGGTTAGGACTAATCCACTCGGATTTACCTCCTAAAGTCGCCGAAAGCCTACGCGGCTTCCGCTACGCAAGTACCCTAACCCCTAGGCCGGATGCAGCTCTATCACGCAACCAATGTCGCCTTTTGCTAAACAAAAGTGCGTTAACCATGCGCACTTTCGCGGAGCGAAAGGCGACAATAATGAGATATTCACCCATGAAAACACTATTCGTTCTCGCATTTATGGTGTTTGCACTCTGTGGCTCAACACGTGCAGAAACAAAGAGCCCGAACATTGTGGTGGTCTTTGTTGACGACATGGGTTGGGGGGACTTCTCATGCTTCGGCAACAACGAAGCGCAAACACCGAACGTGGACCGTCTGGCTGAGGAAGGAATTCGCTTTTCGCAGTTTTATGTGAATTCACCAATTTGTTCTCCTTCCCGATGCGCTCTCGCGACCGGTCAGTATCCACAACGGTGGAAGATCACATCGTTTCTGAGCAACCGCGCTGACAACCAACGCCGTGGCGTCGCGAATTGGCTTGACCCAAATGCGCCGACTTTGGCTCGCACACTCCATCAAAACGGATACGCCACCGGTCATTTTGGCAAGTGGCACCTCGGTGGCCAACGCGACGTTGCAAACGCACCATCTATTAGCGAATATGGCTTTGACGAATCCCTCACCAACTTCGAAGGCATGGGGCCTAAACTTCTTCCACTGACAATGAAGCCCGGCGAGAATAAGCCTGGTCGCATTTGGGCCGATGCGGAGCGACTTGGCAAACCCGTCACATGGATGCAGCGTTCTAAGATCACGAGCGGCTTCGTCGATGCCGCCATTCCTTTCATCGATACGGCTGTGAAAGACGGAAAGTCTTTTTATGTCAATCTCTTCCCTGACGACGTTCACAGCCCGTTTTGGCCACCTGTTGAACAGTGGACCGAAAGCAAACGTGGGCAATATCTTGCCGTCTTGCGGGAAATGGACCGTCAACTTGGTAAACTTTTCGATCACATTCGGTTGAGTCCAGCCTTGCGTGACAACACTCTCATCCTCGTCTGCTCCGACAACGGACCCGAGCCCGGTGCGGGTAGCGCCGGTCCGTTTCGGGGCAATAAGGCAACACTTTACGAAGGAGGGATTCGTTCCCCACTCATCGTATGGGCACCAAGCTTAATGGAAGCCGACAAAGTCGGCACGCACAACCAAACGTCGGTCTTCGCCGCCTTCGATCTAGTACCCTCCCTGCTCGCAATTGCAAAGGTGAGTGCGCCAGACAGTATCTCCTTCGATGGCGAAAACTTATCTAACGTACTTCTCGGCCAAAGCACCGTTTCGCATACTTCAGCGATCTTCTGGCGACGCCCCCCGGATCGAAAGACCATGCAGACTGCAGAGCGATTGCCTGACCTTGCTGTTCGTGACGGAAATTGGAAACTCCTTTGTGAATACGACGGCACCTTGCCGCAGTTATATGACCTCGTCGTCGACCGGGCTGAGACCGCAAACCTAGCGACTCAGCACCCGGAAGTGGTCACTCGACTTACCGCCTCGGTTCTAGCTTGGCACCAGTCGATGCCTCCTGACAATGGTCCGGCGCTCGCAGGCAAATAGTGTGGCCAAGGGCTGCATTTGGCTAGCGGTAACTGATATTCTCATCGACAGTACAGGATCGCTACGGACGACCAATAAAACGCGCTGAATCCAAGTCCAATCAAGATGAATTGCCAAAACTTTGTCCATCGGTTTCGACTAAGCCAACCGGTACGATCATTCTCACAGAATCTTGTGTCCCCGGCCCAAGTCCCAACCGGCCTAAATAGATTCTTGCTTAACAAATCGAAGGGGACTGCTGCGAAGAAGCCGCCAAGAAAGGCCCATTCAAATAGCAAACTCAAACGACGACACAACCAAAAATATGCCAAACAGGTAGTCAATAAAAAGAGCAATGCACCGATGGACTGTACCCGTTGCAAGTGGTTGCGACTCTCCGTCCGCTTAGACAGGTTGGCCATCGCGACCTGCCATGCAACATACAAGCAGATGTGCCATGTAAAAATGAATTCCTGTGTCCACTTGCTAAGGACCGTCGTCCCCATGGCTCCAAGAACGAAGGCCAGTATCCAAAATGCCCAGGTTTCCAACCTTTCCAACCGGGAGAATGTCTTTACCTCTCGAGAAGCGACGTGTCTTGAAGCGAACTTGAATAGTCCTATACACAGGTGGACTATTGCAAAAGAACCGCCGAGGATGCCAAATAGGCTTATCAGATACCATCTCCATAACCAAGTAATGCTTGGCAGATCAAATAAGTATTCCGGTTCAACCCCCAGCAGCAGACTTGCGATGTCTCGAAATTTTCTTTGCGGGATTGCGCTCACGGGCATGGATTTCTTCTTGAGCTGAGGTTCAAGCGATTCCGGCTCGCCCAAGTAAACACATACAGCCCGGCTGTGGTTGCGAACGAAAAGTCGCAGGTGGCAGAGCACCGGCTGCGTCCAGCATATCTCGCCACCGAGCAGGGTGGTTCGAGACAACACCTGGTATTTCTCTCGACTAGCGCGTGCCAAGATCAACTCGCCCAA
>JBBRJI010000507.1:0-4927 GCA_038219625.1 Pirellulales bacterium
GGTGCCCTGGTCGCCATATTTCCCTTGTTGCTTGGACAATGGCGTATCATGGTTTTGCGGCGTCGTTCGCCTCGCATCTCTGCGGTCGCGCAGACGAGAACATTGACGGAGTTATGTCAGACGCTTGGTATACGTCGCAAAGTGGAGTTGCTCGAAACCGAGCTGTCGATCGTGCCGATGACTTGGGGAGTGCGTCGTCCTGCGGTCCTTCTACCCTCGACATGGCGAGATTGGGCGTCTGAACGTTGTCGACTGGTGATGCTGCATGAGCTAGCGCATGTGAAGCGTTCTGATGTTGTCTATCAGTCGATTGCCAGAGTTGCATGTTCGCTATTTTGGTTTCATCCGCTAGCTTGGTATGCTCTCTCGCGACTTCGAGTGGAACGTGAACTTGCATGTGACGATTGCGTTTTGATGGCAGGTGAGAAGCCAAGCCAGTATGCTCAACAATTGCTCAACATTGCTCGCGAGTACCAGTCGTTGGCATTGCCGCCGGCCGTTGCGATTGTGCAGAAAAGCGGGCTGGAGAAACGTGTTCGGTCGATGCTGGATCAAGCACGTTCGCATTTGCCATTGAGCCAAAGGCTCGCCACTGGACTGTTGTTCGCTTCGGCCGCGTTCATTGCCTTCTTGGCTCCGATTCGATTGGGCTTCATCGCACAGCCCGTCGCCCGAGTCAATTCGACGGAAACGATCAACGTCGTGGCTAACAAATCCGAATCTACTTTAGTATCCAATTCCGAAGCGGATACTGATCCAGACGATCCACCCGCAGCGGATGCTCCCAAAAATAATCAAGCGCAAGAGCCGGCCGCCGAAACTTACGTTTTCCAAGGCAAAGTCATCCATCCCGACGGAACCCCTGCGGCGGGTGCATCGTTACATCTTGTTTATTTCGAACAAGGGCGACTGCCCGACAGCGCAATTCCTCCAGGGGCTACGACGGATGCGAATGGCGCTTTTGAGATTCGGAACGTTCCAGTTAACGGCGGCGAATTCATGGCACTGGTCGCCACCAAAGCGGGGTTCGGTCTTTCCAACCAAAAGCCTGCGATCTTGTTTGAGACAACTGGCAAACTGGGCGCAAAATCGATGGAAGGGATGGCACAGAGATTGCTTGGAATGTTTGGAAACGTTAGGTCCCTACGGTTGATTTCCGATGACCAACCGCTTGCTGGTCGCATTCTCACCGTCGAAGGAACACCGGTCACCAATGCGCAAATTCGCGTTCGAGAAATCGGGTCAAACACAAAGGGGAACCTTGACGGATGGGAGAAAGCGGCCAAGAACAGCAAAGCCGACTATTACTCGCTGCGAAATGAAGCGGCGGACGGAATGAACGGATTTCAATTGCCTTCGATTGTTCCGGACGTATCGACTGACAGCAATGGCAAGTTCACCCTCAAGGGTATCGGCAAAGAACGCATAGTCCAGCTTGTTATCAGCGGACCGGCTATCGAAACATCGATCGTCTTTGCAAGAACACGGGATGGAAAAACCATTCGAGTCCCGCACCAATTTGGACAGAGTCAATCCGGGCTAGGCCAATATGGGCTACGCGATGAAGTCTACTACGCCAATGGTTTTGACTATGTAGCTGCACCATCGGTGCCAATCGAAGGGCGGATCGTTGACGATTCCACAGGGGATCCCTTGAGTGGTTTCCTTGTTACGGCGGGTCGACAAGTCACTTTTTCAGGTATAGGGAAGTCCTACATTTCTACTGTCACCGATAAAGAAGGCCGATACAAACTCAGCGGTCTCTCGCAGTCCAACGAAGATACGCTCTTCGTGGTTCCTACTCGTGGTTCAAAGTATCTGCCATTGGGAGTTCGACCCAAGATTAAGGATGCACGCGAGACGGTCAAGCTCGACTTCAAACTCAAGTCTGTTGGGCTACTTCGCGGCCAGGTAACGGATTTGGCGACAGGCAAGCCGATCGTCGGTGCGATTCAATATTCTGCAATGACTAAGAATCGCAACTTGGCCGACCATCGCAACTTTGCGAACGCTAATTTTCACGAATGTCGAACCGATAGAGAAGGCCGATATGAAATTGCAGTGCTTCCAGGTGAAGGCGTAGTCAACTTCATGGCCGATGATCATCAACGGTACCCTCGAGTCGCCAGTCAGGCAAAGATAAGAATATTGAGTTCTCCTGTGACAATGGGTGGCATGTATGAAACCGTACCATTTTTAGTGAGCGCCGCTGACAATCATTTTGTCAAAGTGCTTCAGATCGAAAAGGAATCGACCGATACCGAATTGAATATCGAACTTTCTTCGGGTAAATCGATAAGCGTCAAAGTAGTCAAGGCGAACGGTGAACCTGCGAACAACGCGATTCTCAAGGGAACATCCGAACGAAGCGGTTGGTATCCGGCTGAAGAAGGATCGATCGAAATCCAAGGTTACTTGGAAGATCAAGGTCGAGGCCTTTTTGCGTATGACCCTGAATCGAATCAAGCAGCTTACTTAAAAATATCAGGGCCGCAACCCAAGGAGATCAAGATGACTTTGCAGCCTGCAGGCACCGTACGAGGCCGCTTGGTCGACAAACAGGGTGTTGCTCTCGCGTCGGCTCGATTTATTAGCGAGTCCATACCTGAGGACAACCGCGGCGACACAAGTTTGAGAAACACCACAGACCAAGATGGCCGATTCGAACTTCTCGGGGTCGTTGGTCAATACAAACACACCGTATGGGCGATGATTGAAGGTCAGGGAATCATGGCCATCGCTAAAGACGTTGAAGTGGACCCGAAAGTGGCACTTGATCTTGGCGATATTGTTTACGATGCGAAGTAAGCGGAACGATCCACTTCTCCGTGTTTCCAATCCACCATGGCATCACTTGCCTTGGAGGTAGAACAGCTTTCGCCCCGAATGGGGCAGCAACATATTAGCCCAGGGCAGAGCGCAGCGACGGAACGTCGAGGAGCGCCGCCCTGGGGACTACCAAATGCCTAAACGTCGCCCTGTAGGGGTTCAACAAAGTGGTTGCGTCATCTATGGCTAGATTGTTCGGCCCCCTTCAGGGCAATTACCGCCAGGTTCGGTCTGTACCCAGGGCGGCGCTACGCTTTGCCCTGGGCTGAAATGTTTAAGCCCGTTGGGCAAAAAAGATTGAGATGACATCCGCTAGAACTTTTAACGACAATATCGGTATCGCAAATGAACTCATTTCTTAGCGAATGGACACCCACTCCACAGGAACCGTGGGATATTATTCGCGTTGCTCACTTGCACCGTCGTGCAGGCTTCACGCCCGATTGGAGGACGATCCAGCAAAGCTTGCGCGACGGTTGGGAGCAATCGATCGATCAATTGCTCGATCGAGGTAAACGCGAGCATGCAGAGTACGAACTGGATGAGAAAAGCGAGGCTCAGTTTGAGCAGCTAGCGGAAACGATTGGGGACGCTGCAGTCGGTGCAAGCAACGCCGATCGGTTACGAGCTTGGTGGATTTTTCGCATGTTGATGACTCCTCGTCCGTTGGTCGAACGCATGACACTGTTGTGGCACAATCACTTTGCGACCAGCAACAACAAAGTACAAGATGTCTCAGCCATGTACGAGCAGAACCACTTGTTGCGCAAGCATAGCCTTGGTCGATTCGGTGATCTCTTGAAATCCGTCGTAAAACATCGAGCCATGTTGAGTTGGCTCGATGCCGCATCCAATCGCAAAGAGCATCCCAACGAGAATTTAGCAAGAGAGTTGATGGAGCTGTTTACATTGGGCGAGGGGCACTACAGTGAAAAGGACGTGGCCGAGGCCGCTCGTTGTTTGACTGGTTGGACGATACGCGGAAATCGTTTTGAGTTTGTTCCCGCGATGCACGACGCGGGCGAAAAAGTAGTGCTCGGTCACAGAGGTGCAATGGATGGCGATGGGCTGATCGATTTGTTGCTAGTGCAAGAGCCAACATCGAAACGTATCGCAGGTCGCCTTTGTGAAATGTTCTTTGGCGAAGGGGTCGCGAATGAAGAAACGGTCTCGGAGCTCGCGGTGGGGTTGAGAGCGAATGGCTTGAGCATTGCATGGGGAGTTGAAACAATTCTGCGGAGCCGATTGTTTTTCTCGAATGCGAATATTCGGAGTCGTATTGCCTCACCGATCGAACTTGTGATTGGAACTGTCCGAGCGCTGGAGCTACATCAAGCTCCGCCGAGCACCATGCTGCTTGCGGCTGAGGTGCGCAAACTCGGGCAAGATTTGTTTCATCCGCCGAACGTATTCGGTTGGCCTGAGGGAAGAGAGTGGATTCATACCGGGAGTGTTCTAGGCCGTCATGGATTTGTGGATGCTCTGCTCGCAGGCAAACTCCATGCTTCGGAGCACGCTCCAATCGACTTTGAAAGTCTGTCAGAGCGTCATGGCTTCGCTGGTCAACGGGAAGCCGCGCTTAAGTTCACGAGTTTGTTGTTTTCAAATCAAACTAAAAAAGCTGAGCCGACCGAAAGTGAAGCGGGAAGGAACACTTCTGTTGATCCGAGAGCTCGCCGAGACATTTTGCAAATAATGACCGACCCCGAAAATCAATTGAGTTAGTGGAACGGCGCAAGCCGTCCGGTAACTGGCTGAAAAACACGTTGAAGACCAGACGGCTCGCGCCAAATGGCAATCACTTTGGCGCAAGTGAGCCGCTGGGCGCTAGCCGCGGGTGACGGAAATCACAGCGAATATATAGTCGGTATACCGGCGGCTAGCGCCTTGCCGCTCACAAAGTGAGAGCCATTATGCTCGCGCCCTGCCGCTACAAAAAACCATTTTACAAATGAGTGCCATCGCGGCTTTTGCTCGCGGCTCAATTTCACTTGCTGGAGAGAATAATCATGCAATCGCGTCGTCACTTTCTAAAACAATCAGCACTTGTTTCGCTTGCCCCTACGATTCCGGGATTCTTGCTTTCGACTTGTCAGGC
>JBBRJI010000508.1:0-4926 GCA_038219625.1 Pirellulales bacterium
GCCACAATCACAAATTCGATCCGATTTCTCAGCGCGACTACTATCGATTGCAAGCGTTCTTTGCAGCGTCGCACGACGCCGAAGTCTACATGGTCTCCCAAGAAGAACAATCCGAATGGGAGTCCAAATCCAAACCCATTCAATCTGAGATCGATCAACTGAAGAAGCGATTGCCGAATCAAACCCCTGAAGAACAAGAGCAGACGCGCCGGCGACTGGAAGAACTCGACCATCAACTTCCGCCTCCTCTACCGTCGATCAGCTCCGTGCGAAATAAAATCGGAAAGGAAACGCCGATCCATGTGCTTCGCCGGGGTGAGCACACTCTGCCTGGCGAGCAAGTCGCTCCAGGCATTCCTGCATTGTTTCCTTCGTTGGCAAAGGGCACCGAACTACCCTCTACAAATCATTCAGCAAATCATACCGCCATCGATCGCCACAAGCCGCGCAGTCACCTGGCCAACTGGCTAAGTGGTCCAAGCCATCCGCTCACCGCTCGAGTTTTTGCCAATCGTGTTTGGCTCTATCATTTTGGGCGAGGGATTGTAACGACCGCAAATGACTTTGGAGCCAACGGACAGCGTCCAAGCCATCCTGAACTGCTCGATCACTTGGCCGGATTCTTGATTCAGAGCGGCTGGTAAACCAAGGTGTTGCATCGATTGATCTTGCTCAGCAACACGTATCGTCAGTCCAGCGAGCCGACTTCGCGAGGATTGGCCGACTCGATCGATCCGAACAACTCGCTGCTTTGGCATTTTCCGATGCGTCGTTTAAGCGCTGAGGAAATCCGGGATAGCATGCTTGTTGCGTCAGGGCAGTTGAATAGCGAGATGGGTGGCCCCGGCGTCATCTTGCAGGTTCACCAAGATTTGGTCAAGCAACTGTACAAGCCTTCGCAATGGGAAGTAACGAAATCCGTGCAGGAACGGATGAAGCGTTCCGTCTATCTGTTTGCTAAGCGCAATTTGCGTCTGCCGTTTATGGAAGTGTTCGATCAACCTGCGGCGCAAACGAGTTGTTCGAGCAGGCAGCAGAGCACACACGCTCCGCAGGCACTGGAATTGCTCAACGGGGACATTGCGAACCCGTTGGCGACGTCTTTTGCTCAAAGACTGAATCGCGAAGCTGGTGACAACACCCTCGCGCAGATAGAAACTGCGTTCATGCTCGCGCTGGGCAGGCAACCAACCGACCTAGAACAGCAATTGGCCGCTTCTTTCTTGGAGAAAGAGTCGTTGAATGAGTTTGCGCTCGCTATCTTCAATCTCAACGCCTTCTTGTACGTGCGGTAGCCAGGTCCCATGCATCCCATACGAAACCCTCGACGCGACGCGATCAAAGACTCCTTTTGTGGTTTCGGCGCGATGGCTCTGGCTTCGATGTTGCATGAGCCTACACTCGCGGACATGGACTCACTCACTCGTCCCAAATCGACACATCTACCAGCCAAGGCGAAGTCGGTTATCTTTTTGTTTATGGCAGGAGGGCCAAGCCATTTAGAAACATTCGATCCCAAGCCTCTGCTCAAAGAACTGAACGGTCAAGCTAGGCCAAGCGAGTTTGGTGACGCCAAGTATCAGTTTGTGCAAAAGGATGCAAAGCTGCTCGGCAGCAAGCGCAAATTCGCCAAGCATGGGCAAAGCGGCATCGAAGTATCCGATTTATTTCCGAATGTCGCGAAAGTAATCGACGATATTGCGGTGATTCGTTCTTGCTATGGCGACATGGTTGTTCACTCGGCCGCGCAGTACGAACTAATGTCGGGCAGGATCGTGCCGGGCTTTCCGAGCATGGGCTCGTGGTCGATTTACGGACTGGGGTCTGAGAGTCAATCTTTGCCCGCTTACGTCGTGCTGCCGGACCCCGAGGGTGCATTGGAAGCGGGACAACCCATGTATGGCAACGGATTCTTGCCCGCAGCCTACCAGCCGACGATGATGCGACCGGGCGAAACACCGGTTCTTAATCTCGATCTGCCAACCGGCGTCGCACTCAAGGATCGTCGCCGCACGATCGAGCTCATTCGCCATTTGAACGAAGTCAACACAACATCGCAGGACCAAGAATTTGCGGCAAGGATCGAGGCCTATGAGTTAGCGTTCAAGATGCAAACCGAAGCACCGCAAGTCTTTGATCTGTCCGGGGAGACCGAGGAGACGTTCAGCCTGTATGGGATCGGCGATAAGTCAACGGACGACTACGGACGACGATGCTTGCTCGCGCGGAAGTTAGCAGAGCAAGGCGTTCGATTCAGCGTTGTTGTTTCAGGCGGCGGATCCGGCAACACGCAATGGGACGCACACGGAGATATCGAGGAGAATCACATTCGCATGGCCAAGGAAACGGACAAGCCGGTGGCGGGACTTCTGATCGATTTGAAACGCCGCGGATTGCTTGACTCGACGCTTGTGCTTTGGGGCGGGGAATTCGGAAGATCACCAGAAGCTCAAGGTGGCAAGGGACGGGATCATCACAACCTCGGCTTCACCATGTGGATGGCAGGTGGCGGGATTCGTGGTGGCCAAGCGATCGGGGCCACGGACGAGATAGGACTTAAAGCCATCGAGAGTCCGTATCACTTTCGAGACATCCACACCACCATTTTGAACCAGTTAGGGTTAGATCAAGACAGGTTGACTTATCCACACCTCGGTCGAAACGAACGGCTTACGCAACTGCGTGGCAAAGTCATTCAACAAATTGTTTGATGTCGTCGCGAATCGTCGTAACGGCAAACATGCCCCAGCTTGGGCTTCTCATTCGTGCCGTAGTTTTGTGTTGCATATCCATCGGTCGGATGGCGGCATTTTCCAATGTGAAGCTGTTTGATTTTCTCGATTTCGATTTCACGATGTTGAATGGCTCCTGAAGTTGCGACAAGCAGCCCAACGCGTCTTTCAATCGGTGGAACGCTATCTGACTTGTAAGCTCAAACTCGTGGTCAACCATGAAAAGAGCCGTGTCTGCTCTACCAATGGGCTCGAGTTCCTTGGTTACCGGTTTACAGGGTACAGCGGACACTACGACGTCAGCCCCAAGAATATCAAGAAGTTCAAGGAGTATTAGAGATTTGATGTTGTTTGATTCGAGCGGGGGTGCGACGCTTCGCGGCGACCCCCGGCTACTTTCTGTAATCCCTATCGGGATAGAACGCCCGGGAGCGCCGCTTCGCGGCAACTGCGCGGCTACGTCCTGTAATCCGCGATAAAACTTGAGTCGAAGAAAGTGAGCAAAACTTGAATCGAATAACCTGAGCAGGCTGGCAATGTTTGCCGCATCGAACGAAAAAACCTCGGCTGGACGTTGGGTTCAACCGAGGCTTTTGAAAAGGTTAGGATAACAATCGAAGACATGTGCTAGGTTGGCCAAGGCCAATCGTGGCGATGTACTTCTTGGTTAGTCGAGGAACCCGACTAGTTCTTGGGATCGGCTTGGTTGTTGAAGTTTGCGGACCGCTTTGGCTTCAATTTGACGAATGCGTTCACGCGTCACTTTGAAGATGTGGCCCACTTCCTCCAGGGTATAGCTGTAACCATCCCCGAGCCCGTAGCGGAGTTTGATGATTTCGCGTTCGCGGTAACTCAGCGTTTTTAGGACTGCGTTGATACGAGTGCGAAGCATCTCTTGTCCGGCCCCGATGGCGGGGCTCTCGGCCGTTCCGTCGGGCAGCAAGTCGCCAAATTGGCTATCTTCGCTGTTACCGACTGGACGATCGAGCGAGATCGGGTATCGGCTCATAGCCAATACACGCCTAGCTTCTTCAATTGTTGTTTCCGCACGACGAGCGGTTTCCTCGAGGGTCGGCTCGCGTCCCAACTCTTGCAGCAATTGCCGCGAAACATTTCGAACTCGCGACATGGTTTCCACCATGTGCACGGGGATACGAATGGTTCGGCTTTGGTCTGCAACAGCCCTGGTAATTGCCTGACGTATCCACCAAGTGGCGTACGTACAGAACTTAAAACCGCGACGATACTCGAATTTATCGACAGCTCGCATCAGGCCCGCGTTTCCTTCCTGGATTAAATCCAGAAAGCTCAAACCGCGATTCCGATACTTCTTGGCGATGGAAACGACTAAACGAAGATTGCCTTCGCTCAACTGCTTCTTGGCGCGTTGATACTCGGTGAAAACTTTCTTGACCATCTTTACGCGTTTGCGCAGAGATGTTGGCGTCTCTTGGGTAGCGACCAGGATCTGACGAAACTCGCGACGCAACTGAGCCACTTGTGAGGGAGCTACTTGGTGCGATTTGAGGGTTGCCAAATCGTGCATGATCTCGTCGACTCGGTCGCTCAATCGCTCAAGCACTCCGATCATCGTCTCGATCCGCTGGGTACGCAGTCCCAATTCCTCGATCAGTCGGACCGACTTGCGACGGCGACGGGCGAGGGACTGCCAGGCTTCTTTACGCTTTTTCACTGGGATGGATTTGCTCAGCGCGTTGCGATAATCGCGACGGTTCCGCTTAAGCAGCACGTCCAGTGTCTTGAGGTTGTGTGGTAATCGTCCTAGGATTTGATCCTTTTCCAGGCGATCGGTAACCGAAACCTGGACAGTACGATCGAATGGCAATTCGCCGGTATGAACACGCTTGAGAATCTTGTAGGCAAATTGCACCACGTAGTCGCATTCGAGCAATTTGGTCCGGAATCGACGTCGAGTGACTTCGATTTTTTTGGCCAGCCGAATTTCTTCTTGACGAGTTAACAGTGGGATTTCGCCCATCTGAGTCAAATACATTCGAACTGGGTCATCCGACCAAGTTTCGACCTCCTCCATCCCCGAAAGCAAATCATCTTCGCTCTCAAGTTGGACTTGATCCTCAGAAACCACTACATCAACGACAGCGACATCGCCCTGGTCATCACCTTCCTCCTCAAGCGACAGTTTGCGAAGGCCATCCAAGTCGTCAGCGCTGCG
>JBBRJI010000509.1:0-4923 GCA_038219625.1 Pirellulales bacterium
CGTTGTATTGGACCATGGTCGATCGAGCCGGCGCTGATGCCTATTGCATGTCGCGTGGCTGTTTGGTGGAGTTGCCAAACATTTCCCGTCGTCATCGCGCTGCCGTTTGGCTTGCCCTAAGACTGCAAGATCCGCTCAAGCAAATCCTTAAGGTGGATCCGGTCCGACTGCGGCTTGGCTCTTACCAACGTGAATTGCCGCAAAGGGAATTGGAGTCCGCGTTACAAGACGCCGTTTCGACCGCCATCACTCAAGCTGGCGTCGATGTGTTCCATGCTGACGTCGATGAATTGAAGCGGATTCCCGGGATGACAACCGACGCTGCGAAGGCCGTTGTCAAAGCATGCCACGATGACAAGGTCGTCAATCGAGAAGCCCTCATGACGGTGCTGCGTGAACATCTCACCGAGATGCAAGCTCGACAAGCCATCGGCTTTTTAAAGGTTTACGGAAGTACCGAACCACTCGACGGCACAACTATCCACCCCGACGACTATCGATTGGCAGAACGATTGGTTGCGCATGCAAACCTCGCGGTGCCAGCCTCGTGTCCGGCCAACTGGACGAAACCGGATTATGCGCAATTGGCTGTTGCAACAGCCGCTGCCATCGTCGAACACGCGAAGCAAGTTGAGGAGCAACCCTTCGGCGAATCGAGCGATTTGTCGGGAACACCAAGCGACGACTCGGCTGCAAGCGAATTGAACGCGGAGTCGGAAGTGGACATGACGCCACCTACGGAAGCCGAAACCGAAGCGCTATCCGAGCTCTCGGATGGCAATGCCGCCAGCGAAGTGGCATCCATCACAGAACCATCCATCACAGAACCATCGGCGGAAGTCGCCAGCACAGAGGCAACTTTACCTGCCCCGACACCTCGAATGTCAGTCCCGATGCCGGCCATCCCCTCCGGGCCGATGGAACGTCCCACACACGCCATTGACGTCGAACGACTCGCAAGAAGCTGGCAAGTGGGTCGCGAAAAGATGAAGCGAGTTGCAAACTGCTTGCAGTTCGCATTCACCGATAGCCGCGACTTCCAATATCCACTTCCACTGTTGAGCAAAGTGCCAAAGCTCGAAGGCTTGCAAAGCGGTACAATGCTTCAAGCATTGGTCATCGGCGTAGCCGACTTTGGAGTTTTCGTGGACCTTGGTCCTGAATGCAGTGGTCTGATTCACATCAGCCGTCTGGCACCCGACTTCATTGAAGACCCGCATCAATTCGTTCAAGTTGGCGATTTGGTTCCCGTCTGGGTCCTGAATGTGGACGAAAAGAAAAAGCGAGTATCACTCACGGCCATTCCGCCAGGAACGCCATCGCGCCGTCACGATGGACATCAGGCACAAGAAAACACTCAGGACCGAGTTGGAAGCGCCGGCCGGGACAATCGCAATCAACGCAACGATCGCAATCAAGGTGGATCGCGTGACAATCGCCCACCTCCAGCCGCTGAGAATCGCAGCCCGATGCCGGCCGGAGCAGGCGGAGACCGCAGCCACGGACCCTCTGGCGGTAATCGTCCAGGCGGTGGCAGCGATAATCGTGGTGGCGCCAATCGCGGGGGCAGACCAACTGGCCGAGACAACAATCGCGATCGATCGCGAAACAATTCGCGGTCCGAAGATCAAGGAACGCGAAGGCCAGCGAGGGTCGAACCGGCTAAGCCTGTTACACCGATTACAGACGCCATGCAGACAGGAAAGGAACCACTTCGCTCTTTCTCCGACTTGTTGCAGTTCATGAAAAAGGAACGCGATGAGCCGGTCGTTGAGAAGGCAGCGGAAAAGGTGGTTACTCAAAAAACAGAAACCGCGGAATCAAGCCAGGTTACAACCGATTCGGCAAATCAGAGCGTAGCAAACGGCTCCGAATCAACCGAAAGCGGAGACGCGTCCGAAACCTCCGCCTGAGAAACTCATGTCTGAATTCGACGACAAACTAAAGCAAGCCGCTGCGCGCGGCGCAAATAGAGCATCTCAATCTCAGTCCGAGACCGAGCGAAAACGAATCGAGACCGAAGAATTTCGAAGTCTGCACAGCAAATCGAGACTGGAACTTTCCGACCGAATCGAGACCGTAATCAAAAAGCTTGCGGACTTGTTTCCCGGTTTTCAGTTCACTACGGTGTTCGGAGAAGCAGGCTGGGGCGCCGCATGCATTCGTGATGATTTGGTTATGGAACGGGGGCAAAGAAAGAACAAGTACAGTCGCTTTGAAATGGCCGTACGTCCAGTCAATGAATTCTACATTCTCGATCTTCAAGCCAAGGGAACGATCGCGAATCGCGAATTGATGACGAGAAGCTTTTACCTGCCATTGGGTGAAGTGGACCTGAACAAATTTCGCGAACTCATCGACGCCTGGGCATTAACCTACGCCGAACTCTACGCCGCCAACCGATAATTGTCGTCTTTCGCTCCGCGAAAGTGCCCCTCGATAACGCACTTTTGCGGAGCAAAAGGCGACAATGACCTCCCTAAAAATCAGCGATTTATAACTCCCCCCTCCCAAAGGCGTTTGTCATGATCCAGAAGCCATTTGCGTTCAAGACTACCCATGTATTCCTGGTCACCGCTTTCTTCTTGCTGTCCCCATTCCAGGTGCAAGCTCAAACGCGGCAGCAAAAAGTCCTCGGAGACAAGCTGAAGTTCGAAGCGACCGGATCATGGTTTTACAACGACTTGGAAAAAGGCTTCGAAGCGGCGACACGACTAAAACAACCAATGCTAGTAGTGCTGCGCTGCATCCCGTGCGAAGAGTGCGTCAAACTGGACGACGACTTGATCGAGGTCAATCCAAAACTACAGCAGTTGCTGAAGTCCTTCGTTCGAGTAAGGGTTGTCGGGACGAACGGATTGGACTTGTCCATGTTCCAGTTCGACACAGACCAGTCGTTTGCCGCGTTTATTTTCAATGCCGATGGGACACTTTACGGACGCTACGGCACACGCTCCGACCGCACAGAATGGAAAGACGACGTCTCCGTGGAAGGGCTAGGCAAGGCGTTGGAAGCGGCTTTGGAATTGCATCGTAATTATCCCGCGAATAAAGCCGCTCTCGTTGGCAAACAAGCGGACAAGCCGTTGTTCGCGTCTCCTGAAAAAATCCCCTCGCTCGCATCGCGTTATACAGACAAACTCGACTACGAAGGTGACACGGTCAAAAGCTGTATTCACTGTCATATGATTGGCGAAGGACTCAAGACACATATCCGAAGTCAGCAAGGAAAGATTCCAAATTCACTGCTATACTCTTACCCACATCCTAAGACCGTCGGGCTCATTTTGGATCCAACACAGTGCGCCACCGTCAAGGATGTTATTAAGGGAAGCGACGCGGAGAAGAGTGGTTTTCAAGTGGGCGATCGGATCACGCACTTAAACGGCCAAGCGATTCTGTCCATCGCGGACGTCCAATGGGTGCTGCATCATGCTCCCGATGCAGACGGTACGGTTCATGCAGCCATTGAACGAGGCAATCAAAAATCAGAACTGACGCTCAAGCTTGCAACTGATTGGCGATCGAAGGAAGATATTTCATGGCGTGCATCCTCTTGGTCGTTTCGGCAAATGGGTCTGGGTGGTATGGAGGCTAAGCCTTCCAGTGCCGAAGAACGTAAAGAGCTAGGAATTGCCGATGGGCAGATGGCACTGACGGTCCAACATGTCGGAGCCTATCCACCACATGATCGCGCAAAGAAAGCCGGAATGCTGAAAGGCGATGTCATCATCGAATATGATGGACGAAAGGACCTGCTTCGAGACTCGGATCTTTTGGCCTATTCCATCAACAAGGTCGAGGTAGGCCGCGCAGTCAAGATACGCATTCGACGGGGTACAGAAGAGCGAACGATCGAAGTTACTACGTCTAAATGATGGTGGTCGAAAGAAAGGCATTAACCCAATCAACAGCGCTACCTACAAACTTCGCTCTTTTACTTCCCTTTTCATATCTTCCAAGAACTCAGACAGCGGCTTAACGCCAAGATCCCCTTTCTTGGCGTGGCGGACACTTACACTTTGCTCCGCCGCTTCTTTTTCGCCAATGACCAACATGTAAGGAATTTTTTGAAGCTGGGCATTTCGAATCTTCGCACCGATTTTCTCGGAGGCGTTATCCAGAGTTACTCGGAGATCAGCGGACTTCAGTTGTGCCAGCGCGGACGTCGCGAACTCAGCGCTCTTTTCGCTGATCGTCAGAATGCGGACTTGTTCAGGAGCTAACCAAGCTGGGAAATGGCCAGCGAAATGTTCAATCAAAACGCCGCAAAATCGTTCTAGACTACCGAAGGGGGCGCGATGGATCATGACCGGACGATGCCTTGCATTGTCCGCACCCACGTAGCTCAAATCGAATCGGACGGGCAGGACATAATCCACTTGAACAGTCCCAAGTTGCCATTCGCGACCGATGACATCTCGAACCACAAAATCGATTTTCGGACCATAGAACGCAGCTTCACCAGGTTCCTCGGTAAAGGGAACGCCTAGTGTCTTAGCGGCAGCCCGGCAGGCTTCCTCGGCCTTGTCCCATTGCGCTGGGTCGCCAGTGAATTTATTGCCATCCGGGTCTCGCAATCCGACGCGAACACGATAGTCCGACATCCCAAGTGTTGTTAGGACTTTTTTCACGAGGCTTAGGCAACCGATCATTTCGGCGGCAATCTGCTCCTCAGTGCAGAACAAGTGGGCATCGTCCTGGGTGAAACCGCGAACGCGGGTCAGTCCGTTGAGCTCGCCACTTTGTTCCCATCGGTAGACAGTTCCAAACTCGGCTAACCTGACTGGTAGATCGCGATAGCTTCGCGGTTGGCTGTCAAAGATCTTAATGTGATGCGGGCAGTTCATCGGCTTGAGCATGAAGCCGTCAACGATCTGCTCGTCTGCTAGAACTCGATCCGGTGGGATGACTTCCCGTCCG
>JBBRJI010000510.1:0-4920 GCA_038219625.1 Pirellulales bacterium
TTCGACGATCGCCTGGAAACGCTCAAGAATGTTCGCAAGGCAGGAATGGAGCTTTGCAGTGGCGGAATTATCGGCATGGGTGAAAAACAGGAAGACATTGTTCAGATGGCGTTTGAGTTAAACGAATTGTCCGTGGAATCGATTCCGCTGAACTTTTTGCATTCCATCGACGGAACGCCGCTAGAGCGAAAAGAGTATTTGAACCCACGCGACTGTTTGCGAGCACTTTGTATGTTTCGATTCGTCAACCCTAAAAGTGAGTTGCGGATTGCAGGTGGGAGAGAGAGACATCTGCGAACTTTACAACCGCTAGGACTCTACATTGCGAATAGCATCTTCGTTGGCGATTACTTGACGACACAAGGTCAACCGCCACAAGAAGACTATGAAATGATCGCCGACATGGGTTTTGAAGTAACTGGAAACCCCTAGTTCTGTCGCGCAATCTGGGCGTGTGGATGCATGCCGCCGGCTTCACGCCGGGGGTTCTGACCCTCTGTCTAGAGGGATGGTAAGTATCCCCCGAGTAAACTCGGGGGCATTGGCGATGAATTGGTACGTCGGTCACCGCCGTGTGGGAATTCTAATCGCTAAGAAACAAATCCGGTGGGTAATTGACTTTCATCAGGCACAATCCCCGAGCGGGTGCGGTTAAGTCCGTTTGCTTTCGCTCTCGCAACTCAAGAGCCGACACCATCCAACGCGGGCCAAAACGATCTGCCCCGACATCCCGCAACGTGCCAACGATGTTGCGTACCATGTTGTACAAGAACCCATCGGCTTCTACATCGATCCAAACGTCCAGGCCGTCCATGTTTTGAATCGAACAGACCTCCAACGAATAGACCGTGCGGGTTGTGGTTAATCGGGGGGAACCAGGTGTCTCAAATCCCTTGAAGTCATGAGTGCCGACAAGGTACTTTGCCCCCTCGCGCATGGCGTCGTGATCAAGAAGCCGAGGAAGCCACCAATGGAACCGGTAGTTCATGACATCCGCCACTTTGGAATTGCGAATGGTATATCGGTAACGCTTGCTCCTCGCGTCCCGGATCGGATCGAAAGCTAGGACGACCTCTCGGCACTCGCGAACGACAATGTCGTCGGGCAAGTACCTATTGATTGCGAGTGCAAGTTTGCCCGAATCATGCATCCAGTTTTGCAACACAAACGCTCCGACTTGGCCTATTGCATGAACGCCCGAATCGGTCCTTCCGCTCCCTTGAATGTGGGTTCTTTCCGCTGTCGCTTTGGCGAGAGCATCGATCAACCGTCGCTGAATCGTGTCCGCGTTGATTTGTAGCTGCCAACCGCCATAGTTTGTTCCATCATACGCAATCGTTATCGCAAATTTCCGCGGCATATTCTTTTTAAATACGAGTCATTTTTCAGTCATTTAGCCCATCCGTCCGGGGCTCGCCCCCGACGGATGCGTTTTGGCGTACTACAATTGGGCGTACCAACTCCCGTTCCCCTCGGCTTTGCCCGCCGGAGGCGGTCAAAGCCGAGGGGAACGGGTCGATTCGCGAGTGCCGGTCGTTAGATTCTGGCGATCGGCGAGAAGTGTCACTAATTCTTATCGATCCACGATTCATCAGGTTGCATGAACATGAGATGTTGCCAGGGAAGTCGATCATACTCCTTGGCTACTTTGAAGCCATTAGCCTTATACTCCTTGAGAATTTGAGCCTTAGTCATCTTGTGCTCGGCTCGAATAAGCACCGTCGGGTCCTCCGCTCGAAATTCGACAAGGGCGATCAGACCATCGGCTTTCAAAGCTTTTCTTAGTGCCGCCAACATTTGAACTGGATGAGAAAATTCATGGTAGACATCGACCATCAATACCAAGTCCACGGCGTGTTCCGGAAGCTTCGGGTCCCAAAGCTCACCCAATACTGTTTCTACATTTTCGAGTTTCTTTTCTGCCAACTTTCGCGAGAGCTCTTGTAGCATTTGCGGTTGAATATCCACTGCAATTATTTTGCCCGAGGGGCCAACCCGAGGGGCCATTTGGAGAGTATGGTAACCGTCGCCAGAACCCAAATCGCAAACCACCAATCCGTCCCTCAGATTAAGCTGTTCCAGCATCTCTTTCGGATCCTCTTCTTGGATTCGTTCCGGTCGACTAAGCCAATTCATGTGCATGTAACCCATGGGCTGAGCGACGCGTCGCCCCAAATACTTAGTTAAAGCCTTCGGTTCCTCCAGTTTGTTTTTGCTTTCGGCTTGCAGTCGATCCTGGCCACGCAACGCCTGAGTCTGCATTGAGGTCTGGCAGACGAACCAGAGAAGGATCGCTGCTGCAAAACGCCGCTCAACTAAGGAACGCATGGCTATTGATTTCATAGTGAGATTAATCCTCGAGCGGCAATGGTTGGAAGGTCGGGTGTTTGGCAGACTCTAGGTACGTTTCGAGGATCAAAAGGGCTGCCACTTTGTCCACTTGTTTCTTACGCTTCTTATGAGTCAATTCGGCATCCCGCAATAGTCGGTTGGCGAGGGCTGTGGTATAGCGTTCGTCGACGAAGCGAACCGGTCGATCTGTAATATGGTAAAGCCAAGACGCAAAATCACGTGCTTCCGTTGATTTTTGGCTTTCCCGCCCATCGCAATGAATAGGTAACCCAACGACCCATCCGAGGATTTGATTCTCGCGTACCAAATCCTCGAAGTGTTTTTGGTCGAATGTAAGATTTCGCCTTGTATAGGTTTCCAAAGGGCTAGTCCAAGTACGGCTTGGGTCGCAAATAGAAATTCCAACCCGAACCGTGCCGAAATCGACCCCGGCAAGCCGACCGGTTGCTGGCCAAGAAAATTGTCGTGTATCGGGGTTCCCCAAACTACTCAGCCTTCCAAAATTCCCTTGAAATAAATTTCGCACCTCGGTATTGTCCCCAGATTGACCTGGATTGACCAGAGCCATCATCGCAAAGCAGGGCGAATTCAGAAAGCATAGGAGAATCATGAAACCAAAAAGCAGACTTGCAATTGGCACCCTCAGTGGGCTTTTTGCAGCCCTGACGTCGATTTCGTCAGGCGTGGCCTACGCGCAAGACGGACTCGATTTCAACGAAGCCGAACGCATGATGTCGTTCAATACCGTGGAGCTAAGAGACCAACTGTACTTTGGCCTTCGCACGTTTCTGCCAGAGCAACAAGCGTTCATAGACGATCTTGTAGCCAGGGTCGATCGAGGTGAGCTGCCTAGATCGATGGTCAACGTTGTGTTCGTTTGGTCTCGGAAACGTAAGCCGAAAATCCCTTTTCCTTACTTTGAAATCGCCATGCGGTTGTTAGCCGAAAAACGCGGCGTCATTCTTCCGTAGCAAGCGGGAGGCCGGAGGCTACTCCAACACTCCGCCTTCCAACACTCCAACTTCCGCCTTCCGCCTTCCAACTTCAAACTTCAAACTTCTCCCCTCAATCTCTACAAACCGCTCTAGCGGTTGAGTCCTGTCGAATTGCTACGGTTTCTCTTTTCGAAATCGCTCTCCTGGTCCAAATGGTCAGGTAGGCTTCCATCGGAAAAGAACGAAGAATGCTCCGGATGTGGATGACGTCGCGGAGCCGCTCGGGCGGAGTAGCTGGCTCGGCCGCCCTGGCCCCTGACAACTGCCATCCCAACTGCCATCCCAACTGCTATTTACCTAATCTGCGCCATTGTGCTAGGCTGCTCATTGACCCACGGCGATCCTAATGGAAAGGTCGCTCCGTAAATGGATTTTGGAGAGGGAGGAGCCCTAATATGCATATCATTCGAATGGATATCGACCGGAAGAATTCCGCAGAGCACTTGCAGGTAGGGCCTCTAGGCTGCGGCTTGAATGCTATCTATGCGACTGCGGCGCCTGGTAGTTTGGCAATGACTAGGTTTGTTAAAGGGTTACTATTTCGCGGACATTGTTCGAACGAGTTGAACTACGACGAGGACGCGGAGACGATTGATGGGTCGCTGCAATGGGCAGATGCAACTGGCCACGTCCGGTTGATGTCCTATGCAGGTGGTTCGCCACTTCTTCCCTCTCGGTTCGTTCATTCTCCTTTGCATCCTTCGGAACGGCCCATTCACTCTGACGATCGCGACCAGATTCGTGGGCTTGGAAACATATTCTGGGAGGGAGACGAGCAAGATGGTCGATGGGACGATCTTCGCGGCGATATTCTCGGCATGGTATTCTGCAGTCCGCTCGGGACGGTTTCTCCGGAAAAACTTTGGTGGGCGGCAAGTCGACTCGGCGTTCACTCCGCCGCAAAGAGTGAGTTGGATGAGGGATATCAACGCCTGAAAGCTGAGGAACAGGAGCTCTTGGAGCGGCTTCGGAATTCCGAAAGTGTCGATCATGATCGAGCTTGGTGGTCGATCGAGCGAGATCGAATCGCTGCCGAGTTGGCCCACGTTCAAACCTTGAACCAACACGCATCTGAAAAGGCAGAACGATGCTGTCAACCTTGTTCGCCGCCAGGCAGCGAGCGGCTTGCACCTATCCAGCATGAGATTGCAAGACTTCGTGCGCTCCAACAGGAATCTCTCGTCAACGAGGCGAATTCTCAGTTCAATGAGCATCGTGCCGACAGTCTCAGAGTGAATTCCAATTCAACGCTATTCAACAACGTTTCCCTCCACAACGCAGCCTTTGGAAAAAACAAATTGGCTTTCGATCGAGCCGAGTACGTGACGGAACGTCAACGGTTGCAGAGCAAAATCGATCAACTGCTGGCCGAGCAGGTTGCGCTGGAATCCGAGTTTAGAATTGTTGGGACGGCACACGCAAGCCATCCTGGCACGCGTTGGGATGACGTTCAACTTAGGCAACAGCACTCGCATTCCGAAGACATGCTGCGTCGCTGGGATCGACGAGCTCAGACACATCGTCGCTTGGCAGAAGTCCAATCCCATTTGAGGACTCGTTCGCCATACCGTCG
>JBBRJI010000511.1:0-4917 GCA_038219625.1 Pirellulales bacterium
GAAATTCAGTGGTAAGCTGTGGTAGCCATGCTAGTCCAGTTTGGCCAGGCATATCGACATCCAACGTGATCAGTTCAACCTCGTGTTCGCGCAAGTACGCCGTTGCTTCGGAAGTGCTTGATGCGACTGCACAGCTAAAGCCCTCGCGAACCAGAGCGCGACGAATGACCTCGCGAACAACGGGTTCGTCATCGACAATCAAGACATGAGCGATTTCCGACTTCATTTTCTTTAACATACTGAGACCTCGTTGAGTTGATCACGCACTAGGGCGAGTAGCTTGTCCGAACGCATCGGTTTGGAAACAACATCGCCGAAGTCTTTATTCATCAAATTTGGGCCGGTCGTCTCGGGGTCATAGCCGGAACAGAACACTATCTTGGTCTTTGGACAACTCGACAGGATTCGACGAGCGGCTTCATAACCGCCGAGCTTTGGCATCACCACATCCATTATTACCAAATGAATTGACTTGGCATGCCCTTCGAACTTGTCGATCGCATCCTGACCGTCGATCGCTTCAATTACCGAATAGCCGGCCTGACGCAGCAATCGAACGCCAACGTCACGGACCATAACATCATCTTCTGCAAAAAGTACTGTCTCGTGGCCTTGCATGGATCGTTCAACATCGGAGACCGACGTTGACTCTACAATCACCGCATGCTGCGCCGCAACTGGCAGAAAAATCCTAAAAGTTGAGCCAGTTCCTACCACGCTCTCAACGGTCACGGTTCCGCCATGCTGTTGCAACGCACCGAAGACGATAGCCAACCCCATACCGGTCCCCTTACCAACTTCCTTCGTCGTGTAGAAGGGTTCAAAAATGCGTTCTTTAACTGCGTCAGCGATACCACAACCGTTGTCCGTAACGGAAATCACTGCGTACTCTCCCGGCTCAAGAAGTGGCTCATTGGTTAAGACCGCACGTTCACGGCGATCGCGGATTGATTGCCGCTGCAAAGAGACTTGCAATCTACCGCCGGTCGGCATCGCATCGCGAGCATTGATACAAAGATTCAGCAACGCTTGCGAAATCAAGTCCGCGTCAGCGAACACTGTGAGTGATTCGTCACCAGATGAAACCTCGAGTTCAATAGGTGCTGGCAGCAGCGGTTTGAACATCGCGAGCGTCCTTTTAACGATTTCAATCGCAGGAAACAGCGATTTTTCCGCAGGCCTGCGTCGACTGAAACTAAGCAACTGGCTCGCAATGCCTGCTGCGCGATCACTTGCATCGACGACGTGACCCAAGTCTTCATAAGGTTGCCCATCCACCGGTAACGCTTCACGTGCAAAGCAGGCGTAGCCACGAATGGCTTGAAGCAAATTGTTGAATTCGTGTGCCACACCGCCTGCCAATGAGCCGATTGCTTCCAGCTTGTGTTTCTGCCGCAATTCAATGTCCTTCTGTTTCAACTCCTCGGTTCGTTCGTCGACCAATCGCTCCAGATCATCGCGTTTCAGCTTAGCCTGCCTAGCAAGATCCCATTTTTCGGTCAGCGCAACCGCCAGTTGACACACCTCCGAGCTGTCGAACGGCTTTTTCAGGATCAACAGCCGATCGGAGCGGCCTAGTCGTTTGCAGATATCTGCCCACGAATTGTCGGAGTATGCGGAACAGATGACGATTTGCAGATCAGGCGCTACTTGCCAGATGCGTTCGATCGTCGTCAGTCCGTCCCAACCTGGCGGCATGCGCATATCGACAAACGCCAAAGCGTAAGGCAGGTACCCTTGGATCGCTTCGACTACTTTCTTGAGCCCCTCTTCGCCTTGATGAGCAGAGTCGATCTCGAACTCGAAGTCACTTTCGTGGGATTCCGTTGGCTCACCGAAGAATGCCGATTCTGCATCCTCAAGATCCACGACAGAAGTCCCAGGCGAAAAGCTTTTGCGAAAGTCATCGTGGATCGCAGGATTGTCATCGATGATCAGAATGCGACGATTGCGAGAAGACTTCACAAGCGGCTCGCCATTGCGTTTTTTTAAACCTTGCATAGTGTGTCCTTTTCGAGGGGAAGTCGTAGTGTGAAGAGTGCCCCGCAACCGATCCCATCGCTGTGTGCCGACAAGGAACCACCCAGTTGCTGCGCCGCTAATGCGCAACTATGGAGACCGAATCCGTGCCCGTCGGATTTCGTTGTAAACCCGTGGTTAAAGACTCGGCTCAAGTTTCCGGACTCGATTCCAACACCGTTGTCGCGAACTTGAATACCGACCGATGATTGATCGGCAGTAATAGTTAGCGTGATCAACTTGTCATCGCGGCCTGATGCATTGACCGATTGTTTTGCGTTCTTGATGAGGTTCAAAATGATCTGCACCACGTTATGTTTTTCGGTCAAGATAGGCTCAAGGTCGCAAAACTGACGCACCACTTTGACTTTATGCCTCGCGAACCCAGCAACATAAATCTTAAGCGCATCTTCGAATAGTTGCACCAAGTCGACATACTCTGTGGTTCCACGAACCTTCGCGAACGATTGTTGCATCTGGACGATTTCCTTGATGTGATCAATGTTTTTGACCAGCGAACGCAGCTCGTTGAGTTGCACGTCCCGCTCGGATGTGAAATGTGTTGCCAATTCTTGAAGCAGACGCGGAAAGGCTTTGCCTCGCGGATCGGAAGTTAGGAAGACCGCTAAATCCGCTTGTTCCAAAATCACTGTCGACGCTTTAGCAAGTGTCGCGACTCGACTCGACTTAAGACGTTCAACTGCGATATTGGCCGAAACATTGACGCTATTGAGAACGTTACCCACGTTATGAAGCACCCCAGTCGCGACCTCTGCCATGCCGGCTTGACGGGAGGCTACGACTAGCTCCGCTTGCAACTTCTCCCTCTCTGTCTGAGCAAGTTTGCGAGCTGTTATGTCGGTTTCGATTGCAATGTATTTGACGACATTCCCTTCACGATCCATTATCGGACGTGCTTCAATCGCCAGCCAGTAGGTCGTTCCATTCTTGTGATAGTTAATGATTTCGACATCGAATCCTTCGCGGCGCGCAATCGCCTCACGCATGAAGCGTATCGTCTCGTTCGAGGTCTCGGGACCTTGAAGCAATTTTCCTGGGCTCATACCGAGACCTTCCTCAAGCGTGTACCCTGAAATTCTGGTAAAGCCTTCGTTGACCCATTCGATGCGACCTTGGTCGTCCGTAATGATGACAGCGTTGTCGGTGTACTTGGCAACTAACGCAAGTTGCTCAGCTTCATCGGTCTTGGTTCGTAGATCGCGAGTGCGGGATGCCACCCGTTGATCAAGCGTCTCGTTCGACTCAGCTAGCTGCCGCATCATCCTTTGAACTTGCGTCATTTTGATTCCACAGTAGCCGATCAGCAGGATGGTGGAGCTAAACAATGCAAATCGAAATCTTGTTGAGCGTAGTTTTTCTCTTTCTGCCCAGACCGACACCGCGGTCAATTGAGCGTTGAGCAGCGACTCCAGCGAGTGGTCAGAAATCTCACGGATCGTTTTCTCAAGTTCTATCCCTCGGTATATCATCACTTGGGAGTGACGCTCAAGCAGCGCAACCTTTTTCCTAAAATAGGGGGTTTGGGACTTTGAAAGATTTTGAAGTTGTGCCAAGCAGGCGCAGAGCTGGTTTTGACTGTCGGTGTTCGCGGAGAGAACGAAATCAAGCCCTCGCCACCGGACGTCTGCTACCCGCTTAAGTGATTCCGCGGATTGGTTCTCTTTACTATTGAGCAAACTGGTAGCAAGAATCTTAAAGCTCGCAACCGAATTGCGCATCACGCTCTGAATCGACTTGAAGTCCTCCACATGACTTTGCTTCTGATCCAGCAAGTTGGACAGTTCGACATTGCCTTGCCAAGGTTCCAAGCAGTCCAACGCAGCGCTCTGCAAATTCCACTGCGCGACGGTGTCATGCAACTGCTTACCTAGCGATACGAGCCTATCGAGATCATTGACAACGCCATGTCGGATGGAAAAGACCTCTGCATCTATTTTAGAGTTGAGTTCGTCAATTTGGCGGACCAAACACAAAAAGTCGGAATGCCTTCGATCGCCTTCGTCATTCGCCAGCCAATAGAATGTAGCGGTAACCGAAACTAGGGATGCGAGAGTAGTGGCAGTGGCTAATTTTCGTGACTTCATAAGAGTTCTTCCCGCACTGGAGCCGTGAGCGAGACCAAAAACTCGACGATCACGTTGACCTCGTCGTTGCTCAATTCAAAGCCGAGTTGGTAGCGGGCCATGATGCGAACCGCGTCATCGAGATTAGTTGCGTTGCCGTCGTGAAAGTAGGGCGACGTTATTTCGACGTTTCGCAGCGTTGGCACTTTAAAATAGTGTCTGTCGATCTCGCGCCCCGTGACGTTGAATCGGCCATAGTCCTCTGTTGTGATGCTCCCACGTTCAGCGAAATAGTCTCCCATCACGCCGAATTGTTGAAATGCATTGGAACCTATGTTTTGTCCTTGATGGCAAGATATACACCCGACCTCTTTGAAGATCGCATAGCCGCGTTTCGCTCCGTCCGTTATAGCGTCACTTTGGCCTTCCAAAAACAAGTCGAACAGCGATCCAGTCGAAACTAGAGCCCGTTCATATTCAGCGATCGCGTCGGCGATGTTGCTGGCGTTGATCGTGGTACCATAGACATGTTTGAACCCTTTCACGCGTTCCGGATTCCCTTTTAGCTTGGCAATCACTTCGTTCCAGTTGGAACCCATTTCCAGCGGATTATGGATTGGTCCAGCGACTTGATCCGCAAGTGAATGGGAGCGTCCGTCCCAGAAGTAGTTCGAATTGAACACGCTGTTAATGACGGTCGGGGAATTGATTGCGCCAATCTGGTTCTTAATACCAAAGCTGCTTACTCGGCCGTCGTCGCCACCTTTGCGAATATCATGGCACGAAGCACATGACAGGCTGTTGTCGGCGGAGA
>JBBRJI010000512.1:0-4911 GCA_038219625.1 Pirellulales bacterium
ACGTTCATAAACGCTCTTCCAAAATCCCTCACCATGGCTGACCAAAGCGTCGGCTCGATGCCAAGTCGTTCCAAGACTGGCGGTTTCGGTGATCGAAATTCTTGCCGGAACGCTCATCGACCTCCATGAGGTAGTAAGAACGGACCGTTTTTCCGATGAGGTGTACAGCAACGATCTCCGACGGGGCAAAAATTTCAGCACGAGCCAATCTCGCCATGATTCACTCCTTCGCATGACCGATACAAGAAAGTTCAGAATCACCCCAGCATAAAAATTTCCAATTCTGTCGGCAACCACCCCCCAAGAAAATAAGTGGTGTCCCTAAAAGTCCTCCCTAAAAGTCCTCATTGAACTGGCTGGACGCAAGGTCGAGAACATTTACGACTATACCTATGCGATCGAAGCGTTGAAGGTCGGTATCGAGGTGGAGATCGTTGTTGAGCGCAAAGGCGAAACTCTGCGATTGAAAGTCACTCCGCTCTCCAGGCAATAGCAGCCTATGAATCGAAACCAAGCGTTGAAGCTGCTGTCCGAATGTGCCGGTGATAGGCCGGTATCCTCCAGAAAAGGATGTGGCGTTTTCTAGACGAATCCAATCCGTATTTTCCCACTCGCGCTCGCAATGTGGTAAAGTATTTTTGCGGCGTTTGATGAGTATAGGAGCGAAAGAATCGGAGTTCAGCATGACTACAGCGAAGAAAGTGATGAGCGAAATCATTGCTCGGCAACCAGACGATAGCAGTTTTGACGAAATACTCCGTGAACTTGCGTATCTCCGGATGTTAGAAAATGGTTTGGCAGATTCTGATGCGGGCAAGTGCGTTTCAAACGAAGAGATCAAGGGGAAGCTTGGTGCATGGCAGAAATAGTTTGGACTGCCCAAGCAGCCGAATGTCTTGACCAAGTATTTGGCTGGATCGAGAAAGATAATCGCGAAGCTGCGGTCGGTGTGGTGACTGGAATTTATTCCAAAGTACAACTATTGAAGAACCAGCCTCGAATTGGTTCTCGCTATCTTGGAATTGAGGATCGGGAAGTGCGGGAAATTCTTTACGGACATTACCGAATACCTTACTTGATTCGAAGCGAGGAACTGATCGAAATCCTAGGTGTTTTCCACAGTGCAATGCGGATCGAGGAGTATCTAAAGTGACATGAGTGTTTTGCCTCGCCTTCGCGGTCCGCAAAACCATGCCTATTGCTTAATCACTGAGCGTACCACCGAGTCGTCTGGTACGGACATAATCTTCTGATTAAGGTTGGTATATAACATTGCAACATTACTCCACGCTTCCAATGGTGTTGACTGCGTTGATCTCACCCAAACGGTCTTTTTGATTTGCTAACACCGCTCGAAAAATATCCTTCGACGATCGATTTTTGATAGATCGAATCGCGGCGGGTGACAATCTCGCACGAGAAACGCTGATCAGCCACTACATGGAACGTTTACGGCAGCTTGCAAGTGTTATGCTACGTGGTAGGGCAGCGGTCCGCAGGTGGGAGGATACCGACGACGTGCTACAAAACACGCTCGTCAGATTGAACCGAGCACTCAAGTAATGGAAACATGGTAATGGAAACATGGGGACACGAGAAAGCGCCGGGATAAACCGGATTGGAGTTGGGAATGAGAGAGTCCTACAAAGAGGATTTAGCCAATCACTTTGGCCTCGAGTTGTACGCTGATGGCGGTAACATCATGGGTGTAGCCACAACAGAGGTTCACGCAGGCAAGCTATTGAGCTCCGAAATCACACATTCCGAGTGCCGACACTGTTCGTGTTGCGGGAACGCAAAACGTTCCATTGCGTTACTGGCAAGCGATGTAACCCAGCCCGTCGGTGACGATCACAATGATGTTTGGTTTACCGACAAAAGCACAGATGACACTTCTGCCGCGCGCGTTTGCCTCTAGCGAGGTCGGAAAGATGATTCAGTTTGCGAGTCAAGTGTCCGCTTGCTCGCGTCAAAATCGACGATCGGTTGCTTTTCGTACTTGAGGATCATCACACGGTCGATCGCGTAAGCTTGGGAACGGCCCGATAGCTCGATCGAATAGGTCCCGCGATCGAACGAGCGGCAAATGGGATTGATCGGATGCGCTTTGTCGACGTCAATGTTTGTGTTCCAACTGAAACCGACAGGATGCCCAAGAATTGCGGGCGAACGGTTTCGATGGTGTGGTGTATTGGCATGATAAGTAAAGAATTTAAACGGTAAAAAAACGGGCGGTAAAAGATAAACGCATGGTTCCCATTTTTTACCGCCCATCTTTCTGCCGGCTGCTCTTCACATCAAGGCGGGGCGTTTAATCTCGACGTTTGCCTGTTTTTCAAAGTACTCGACCATGGCTCCGTGATCGCTGTCGCCCAATCCTTCGGTCTTCAGTGCCTGCATGATCTCCATGACGAAAGCGGTCAGGGGCAGCGGTGGGCCGACTTCCTCCGAGGTTTCCAACGCGTTGGCGAGATCCTTGATGTGCAGATTGATTCGAAATCCCGGGTTGAATTTCCGATCCATCATCAGAGGGACTTTGGCATCCATCACGGTGCTACCGGCCAGACCGCCGCGGATGGCTTGATACACGAGTTCAGGCTCCACGCCGGCCTTGGCAGCGAGCACCATAGCCTCGGAAACGGCGGCGATGTTCAACGCGACCACGACTTGGTTCGCTAGCTTCGTGACATTGCCTGCACCGATGTTTCCCACCCGCACTACGGAGGCGGCCATGGCTTTGAAAACGGGTTCGCAGCGGTCGAAGACTTCCTGCTTGCCACCGACCATGACGGAAAGCGTGCCTTTCATCGCTCTGGCCAACCACACGTTTTCCAGCCAAACAGTTCAATCGTGGCACTCCAAGCGCTTGGGCGTATTCGATGGCCTTGGGCACACCGGCACGAAACTCCTCTTCGCGTCCAGGCAAGGCCCCGATCCCACGTTCACCCGCAGCCCAATCCCCGGATGGAAGGTTGAATAAGACTTGTTGGAGTCCGTGTTGCTGGAGTTCAGCCTTCAAGTCTTCTACTTTGTACGCATAAGGAAATAGATACTCGATGTGTTTGAATCCAGCTTTGTGGGCTAAGGCGAAGCGTTCCATAAAGGGCGCTTCGGTAAAGAGCATGGTCAGATTGGCAGCGAATGTTGGCATAGGTTTTTTACAGTGGCAGAGGTTCTCGATGAGGGTGAAGGAGATCATTTTGTCTGGTCGTTGTTCGAGATGACTTTTTCGATAGGCGCATCCAACGCTTCGCTTTTAACCTCGGCTGCTGCAGGCTCCCCGAGCGGCTCCAAGACAAGTGCCAGCGGAAGAAGCAAACACGCTACGCCAATGAGCCCCGCAGGCAAGACACCCAGAACCATCGCCAGCAAGCCCAGTCCCAGGAAGATGTAAATGGGCCAACTAAGGAATCGTTTCTCAGGGGTTAAGTTGTCAGTCATGATTGTTCGTATTCTTGTCAGCAGATGGATCCATCAACTCTTCTGTACTTTGACATCATGCGGTAAATTGAAACGCAGATTGGTCTTGTCTTTGAATGTGGTTTTGATCTCGAACTCCACACTATCCTGAAAAGCTGGGCTATCGTAGTCGAAGGTATGCAAGTCAGTGGGCCTATGCTGCTTCCGGTCCTTCTCCGACCCGGTGACTCCATTCCAGTCGAGATACACGCGCGGCACGAGCTTGACGTTTAGTTCCTCAAATTGCTTGCCATTGGTGTTGGCGATTTTATCGGTGTGGGCGATGATGCGTTCCACGCGGTCAGTAGCGCTGACCTCAATATCGCTCCACTTAATGTATTGACGCTTCACGAGCCCATAGCCATCCTTCTTGTAGTCTCGGAAGCCTTTCAGCGGATTGTTGATTGCGCCCTCGAATTCGGGCGGAGAGACCGTTACCCAGCCGTCTTGAACGGAAGTATTGGACGTCGAAATGAGTTCTTCGGTGGCAAGAGCCGGACCACAGAGTATCGCGCAGAGACTGTGCATCGCGGAGAGGTAGTTGAAACGTTTCATGGCTTGTGTCGGGCGAATGGTTTCTGTGGTGCGGTGAATTGTCATAGTAAGTAAGGGTTTTAATCGGCAAAAAAATGGTCGGTAAAAGATAATTGAGGGAAGTAGGTCTTCTATTTTTTAGCGTGCATCTTTTTGCCGGAGAGCCGCAGCTGCTTTTATTTGCGAATGAGGATGGCCCAGTCTTCATCAGCGTCGTTGGGTGCGTTGCCAAGTGCGACCGTGGTACCGCCTTGCACATGATTGACTGAGCCGGATACAAGGCTGCCGCCGGTGCGTGGATTGAACCAGTTCACACTGAACTGCCCGCTTGCGTTGGTCAGATCGAGCGTCGTCGTACCGCCATTGGGGAGATAGACGACGTAAACTTCGCCGGTCTTGGCTAGGCAATATTTGCTGTTGTCGTTCTTGCTATTGCCTACGAGTGCATCTGCGTCTTTCATATCCCAAAACGGGACCTTGTTCTCCGCGAAGAACTTCAACGCAACATTGCAATAATCCCAACTGCGGTCGCGGCTGCGGAAGTCTTCGCAGATCAGATCGTTTTCCGGCAACTTGTAACCAAAGTAGTATTCGACACCGGCTCCACCTGCCATGAGGGTCCCCCACAGGCAAAGCTTACGCACATCGTGCATGGTGTACTTCTTTCCATTCTGAGTCGCCGTCCCATCGTTCCCTTTATAACCAGGATCGGCAGGTACTCCGTCGCTTGCCGGGTTCTGTTCGTCGTTCGCAACCACCCAAGCCCGCCCGGTCTTAGCCGACTCGTTGATCCATTGAAGCGTCTTCTGGTGAGCCGCACTCCAAGAGTTCTGGAGCGAAAGGCCGGTGAGAAGCGATTTATCACCCAGCAAAGGTGTGTAGACTTTTTCTTGTGCTCCAGGAAATGTGTGGATGACA
>JBBRJI010000513.1:0-4904 GCA_038219625.1 Pirellulales bacterium
ATGCTTGGCTCCAACGCAATGATACAAGGAGCCATGGTATTGAAACGGTTTTAATTGTGCTTTCGGGTGTTTTGCATTGTAACCGTCGCTATCGATGACTTGAATCTCAAGACCATCGGCTGAGGAATGACCGCCGACCGGTGTTCTCAAAGCGATGCCATTATTTCCGGCAGGCGGCAGCTTGAATTCGAATCGAAGAACGAAGTTCTCGTACTCGTCTTTGCTGAGCAAATCGCCACCCTTGCCTTGTTTGCAAACGATGGCACCGTCTTTGACTTCGTAGTTGTCAACCGCCCCTAGCCAGTTGCTCAGGTCTTTGCCATTGTTGAGATCGACGAACCCGTCTGCATCGCGGGTCGCTAAAGACTTGTTCGCTTCCTCAGCTCCGATCTCGCGAATAAAGACATTGCGCCAACGAATTTCGCTGCCGTGGGTTTGAAGTTGGATCGGGCCTTTGGGGTAAACAGGATCCAGCATGAAGCCATTTGGCATTTTCGGCGCGTCGCCATCTTTCTTTTGAGCGTCCTGTTTGCCATATGCTACATAGCCACTCTTCTGGTTCGCAAAGTAGTTTTCGAGGACCGCATGGTCGACCACAGTCTCGCCATTGAAGACGACGGTCACTCGCTCTCCGATCATGGTCATTTTAAGCGAATTCCACTCGCCAAACGCCTTGTCCATCTTCTTCGATGGGTCTTTGCCTGGCGCTCCCTTGCGGTTGTTCCACAGACCACCCGAACCTTTGTCCTGACCTAGTCCACGCGAATCTCCCTCGGTAGCATCCCAAATCTGAACTTGCGGTGTCCCACGCAAGTAGACGCCGCTATCCCCCTTGGGCAAAGCTTTGTATTCCAAATGCAGTTCGAAATCACCGTAGTCCTTGTCGGTGGTCAGATAATGACCGCGACCATCGTTAACGAGTTCATGGTTTTCGATGGTCCAATGAGCGTTTAGGTGTTCGTTTGTCGGCTGGCCCTTCTTGTCGAGCATTCCACCTTCGATGGACTCTATCTTGTACTTGGCTTGTTCTTCGGGTGACATAGCCCAAAGATCACGCGGATCGCGTGTCGTCCATCCATACCAGCCGCTAAGGTCGGTGCCGTTGAAGAGAGCCGTGAAGCCTGGCGGTGGTGCCTCTTGCGCTTGAACGGGCAAGCAGTGTAGACAAACTACCAATAATAGAAGCTGGAAAATGGCAAATGGAAAATGAGGCGACAATCTGAAATGAGTGCATTCGTTGATTTTGCTCACAATCGTGTTCTGCTTTCTTGAAAATTTAGGCTAGGTAGGAAATCTGCGGGAGTCAATTATTCACGTGTTTTTTGATTGCCTCTTCGATCTTGGCCGATTAAGCGTCCCCGTCGTGAAAGACGAAGCGATGTTTTAGTTTCCATGCGGAAAGGTCACAGCGGCAACTTTTGTAAAAAATTGACAATTGAAAATGCACAATTGACAACGTTTGCGGGACGGGAATTGGCGGGTTACCAATTGTAACCAATTCCTGCACCTCTTGCCGGGAATGGACAATACCCAAAGGACCACGACAAAGTTTCGCAAAAATCCTGTACCGTGGGGCGAAATGGACTTCGTTGTCAATTGTCAATTTTCCATTGTCAATTCAGTTGCCTGTGTTACAAAATGCACTGTCCAACTTAAGGATCGGTGTGTTTAAATCCTAGCTGGATGAAACACTGGGCGTCGGCCTACGATGCACACGAAAAACAGCCTCAGCAACATATTTATTGATCATTCATGAGTACCATTGAAAATTGCGTCATCATCGGAAGCGGACCCGCAGGTTGGTCAGCAGCCATTTACGCGGCCCGAGCTAATCTTCGACCGTTGCTCTTCGAAGGGGCGATGACCGAGGAAAACCGCGTGAACGGTCGCTACCCCATGGGCCAACTCGCCCAAACCACCGAAGTCGAGAACTACGCTGGTTTTCCCTCGGGCAAGCTCAAAGAATTCTTAGACTCCGCCATCGGTTCCGAACGCAAATACATGCTGCCTCCTGTCGAGGAGCATCCGCACGCAGTCACCGGTCCAGAACTGATGGAACTGATGCGGCAGCAAGCGACCAACTTCGGTACCCGCGTTATTACCGACGATATCGTAAGCGTCGATTTTTCTGGCAAGCCACTAAAACTCAATTCGAGTGAGAACGGCTCGTTTGAAACTCACACAGTCATTCTGGCGACCGGCGCCAGCGCAAACTATTTGGGCTTGCCGAGCGAAGAGAAATTCAAAAACAAAGGTGTCAGCGCCTGCGCAGTTTGTGACGGGGCTTTGCCCCGCTTTCGAAACAAGCCACTGGTCGTCGTCGGCGGCGGTGACTCGGCTATCGAAGAAGCGACCTACCTAAGCAAATACGCCACGAAGGTTTACGTGATCTTGAGACGCGGCGAAATGCGAGCTTCCAAAATCATGCAGGATAGAGCCTTTAAGAATCCGAAAATCGAATTAATCAAATTCTCCGTCGTGGACGAAGTCCTGGGTGACGCCGATGACTTGAGAATTGGCGTAACTTCGGTGCGTACCAAACATGTCGAGACCGGCGAGACGAATGTGCTCGAAGCCGCCGGCATGTTCCTGGCGATTGGTCATACACCCAATACCAAGTTTCTCAACGGGCAAGTCGAAAACCAGTCCAATGGATACGTCAAATGGATCCAGGCGAACCGCACCTTCACCAGTGTCGAGGGAGTCTTCGCAGCCGGTGACGTTTCCGACGATTACTACCGACAAGCCATCACTTCGGCTGGGACCGGCTGCATGGCCGCACTCGATGCCGAACGTTATCTCGCGAGCGCTGGAGTCCACTAGAGAGTGACAGCACAGGATCAACCGATTGTTGTTCGCGGAGCGCGCGAACACAATCTCAAAAGCGTCGATCTCTCCTTACCTCGCAATCAACTCATTTGCTTCACAGGTGTCTCCGGGAGCGGCAAAAGCTCGTTGGCATTCGACACGCTCTATGCCGAAGGCCAACGACGTTATCTAGAAAGTCTCTCAACCTACGCCCGTCAATTCGTTGGTCAGCTACCGAAACCCGACGTCGACTTTCTATCCGGCCTCAGCCCGTCGATCTCCATCAGCCAAAAGTCGACCGGAAACAACCCTCGCTCGACCGTGGGTACGATCACTGAGCTCCATGACTTCCTGCGCGTTTTGTTTGCTCGCGTGGGAACCGGTTTTTGTCCAGAATGCAACTCCGAAATTGCATCGCAAACACGCGATCAAATGGTCGAACGAATCCAGTCAATGGATCCGACGACCCCTTTTCTATTCTTGGCACCCGTGGTCCGCGGCCAAAAAGGGGAGCATCGCGATCTGTTCGACGATCTTCGTCGCCATGGTTTCAACCGCGCTCGCGTCGATGGCCAAGTTTACTTGCTCAGTGCGCCTCCAGACCTCGAACGCCAAATCAAGCATAACATCGAACTGGTCGTCGATCGAATCATTATCGGCCAAACTTCGCGACAACGCATCGCCGAAGCGGTCGACAACGCTATGAAATTCGGCGAAGGCACCATGCTACTTTCGCCATTGACCGATGCCATACCGGAAGAGCCAGCCATAGTATCGAAAAAAGCTAGCCGAAAAAAGAAATCGGCGGCAGCTAGCGAACCAAGTCCGGACATTGTGACCGAGACTACAGCGACTGCAACGAACAAAAGACTCGATACAAGCGATCCATCGCAAGACGTAGTCTTCTCCTCCACGTACGCTTGTGCCAAATGCGGCGTATCGTATCCGCCCCCTTCGCCTCAACTGCTCAGCTTCAATTCACCCCAGGGTGCATGCAAAAACTGCGATGGCATAGGCGAAACATTCACCTTCACCGAAGAGCTCTTAGTCACCGATTCTAGCAAGTCTCTTAAGAATGGAGCCATTGACTTAATCGGCAAGTCGACGGAAATGACCCGATGGCTCCGCCGTTCGATCACCTACTTTGCCAATTACGTGGAGCACGTAAAAAAACTCGAACGCAATTATCTATTAACCACCCCTTGGAAGAAACTAACACAAGAAGAAAAGAACTGGCTTTTATTGGGCTATCAAGGGCTCAAGGTTCAAGCCAAAGGCCGTGCCTTGCATGGTCAAGCCTTCACGGGAATCGTCCATGATCTTTTGGCAACCTATCGTGCTTCCAAAAATCCGATGGTTGTCAAGCAATACGAAAAGTACATGCAGACTAGCGTCTGCAGCGATTGCAACGGCACTCGACTCAATCCGCAAGCTCGCTCGGTTCGGCTCAAATCTCTTGCTCCGACATTCAAAGCCAAGCCTTGGTTAGCCATCGGTGATTGCTCGCGATTGCCTCTCAATCAATGTGCCGAGTTCTTTGCCCATCTCGACTTGACCGACCGGCAAATCACCATTGGCGGCGAAGCCATCAAAGAAGTACGTGCTCGACTGCAGTTCTTGCTCGACGTGGGACTCTCGTACCTTTCGCTGGAACGAACCGCTCCAACTCTTTCCGGGGGCGAGTCGCAGCGCATCCGATTGGCCAGCCAGATCGGTGCAGGCCTGGTGGGTGTTCTGTATGTTCTCGATGAGCCATCGATTGGCTTGCACCCAAGAGACAACTCGCGCTTGCTCTCTTCCTTAGAAAGATTACGAGATCTGGGCAACACACTCATTGTGGTCGAGCACGATGAAGACACCATGCGGGCAGCCGACACGATTGTCGATTTCGGGCCAGGGCCAGGGGTACGCGGTGGCGAACTGCTAACCGCGGGCACGCTGGAAGAAATCGCGGCCAACCCAAAAAGTATCACCGGCGGCTTCCTCAATCGTACCCGCCGGATTCATCGGCCTGCGGAACGCCGCAAAGGAACTGGCAAGACGATCAAGGTTCGCGGTGCCCGGCATAACAACCTAAAGAACATCGACGTCGAGAT
>JBBRJI010000514.1:0-4901 GCA_038219625.1 Pirellulales bacterium
GTAGCCGCGAAAGAGCCGTAGCCGCGAAGGTGCCGTAGCCGGGATGGTGCCGTACTTGAATCTGTTAGAATTGAGGAATCGTGGTGATTCTTCGTAGCAGAAGTCGTGAGACTTCTAAGGCGAGCAGCAGACAGAAGACTACCAGACCAGGCCACCGTGTGGCTCGCACAAAGCGATTAGCGCGATTAGCGATGGGCGTGGGTTGAGTGGCAAATGACTCTAGCGATTCACCACGCCCTTCGTACCTCAGAGCGTGCCACCCAGTTTATGGTAGATTTCAAACTGCTCCTCGCCTAAAAGCAACCCCTAACAAGACTCTTCTGAAGACACCCACGATGCATTGGTCGCAAAAGACGATTCTACTCCCTCCCTTTGCCAGAGGATGCCATTTGATCACCTCGCGAGTGATCCGCGAGTTAGGCACGCTCTCTTCACACCAAATTGGGCTGCTCCACGTCTTTATTCAGCACACATCTGCCAGTCTCAGCATCAATGAAAATGCGGACCCCGACGTCAGACGGGATATGGAGTTGGCACTCAACCATTTGGTGCCCGAGAGCTTGGACTACATTCACACCGCCGAAGGATTGGACGATATGCCGGCGCATGTGAAATCCTCGCTATTGGGATGTAGTTTGTCGATCCCGATAACGAATGGAACCCTAGCCTTGGGAACTTGGCAAGGGATCTATCTTTGTGAGCACAGGGATCGAGCCCAGGGCAGATCGCTGGTCCTGACGGTGATGGGGAACGAGGGTTGAGGGTTGAGGGGTTCTCACGACATTAGGCGAGAGTCGGACAAAAAAGTACTAGGCCACTGTGTGGCACGCCCAGAGCGATTAGCGCGATTAGCATTGGGCGTGGGAACTGTGGCAAATGTTTCTAGCGACTCACCACGCCCTTCGTACCTCAGGGGCGTGCCACCCAGTTAAAAGGTAGATTTTAAACTGCCCCTCGCCTTTGTACGACTGCAGGTCGGGATTTGTCGGTTATTTATGGCTTTACGCGCTGTTCTCATCCTGCCCTTCGAATTAGTGGTGGGTACAACCACCAAGCTATCTAGCTGGATGTGCGGTGGGCCGAAATGTCAATATCCCTAGGGTTTTTGCCAGTTCGATGAATCTGAAGAATATTCGGTCAATTTCAGTTGAAGGAATTCGGCATTCCGCTACTCTTATGCCATACCAACTGTTTTTACACAGGTCAATGGCAGTTCTTTCGCAATTTATTTTTTGAACAGGATTAAGGGAATGGGCAAACGATCTTTCGTGCGCCATGGTTTCACGTTGGTGGAACTTTTGGTGGTAATTGCAATTATTGGAATTCTAGTGGGGCTACTTCTCCCGGCCGTTCAGGCAGCACGTGAAGCTGCAAGACGCATGCAATGCGGCAACAACATCCGCCAGATCGGATTGGCCCTTCACAATTTCGAATCTGCAAGACAGAAACTGCCACCGTCGAGTGTTCAATCGCCCGCTGCTGCTACGTTGCCTTCAAGAGACTTGGCTGAATTTGTCAAAGTGGGTACGACCGGGGCGTTGCCAGCGGATTATGCAAAACAGTGTTTCTTAACCACGGTTTTGGCGCAGCTTGAGCAAACCAACGTACTCAACGCAGGTCCGAATGGCTACAACCAGAAGTTGGACTGGTACAATATTGGAAATCGCCCAGCTTCGTCGACCGTGATCCCAACCTATGTTTGTCCATCCAACCCTCTCTCTGAAAGATTTCTTGATACAACTCTTTTGGGTTCGGGAGATCGAACGACATTCGCTAGCGGTGGGGACTGGAGACCGGCGCTCACGGATTACATGGCTGTCAATCGCGGAAACAACCGTCTGGTTGCATGGAACAACATTACCGCCTCCAATCCAATCTTTCCAGGAACTTCGAGCGTTGCGGGAATTATGCAAACCAATGCTTTTACCAGATTCGCATCCATTACGGACGGGCTTACCAATACCATAATGCTTGCGGAAGCGGCTGCACGTCCGGCAAGATATGTTTCCAGCAGGAAGATCGAAGGGTATGCAGGCGGTTCTGCCGCTTACATGAACGGTCCATGGGCACACTCAGGCAATGATATTGCTGTGGATGGTTCCAACATGACGTTTGTAAGCGGCGTTCCCGTAGCTACCAATATCACGTCGACGCTTGGATCCACCTGTTCTGTGAATTGCACCAATCAAGGGGAGATATACGCTTTTCACACCGGCGGAGCTCAAGTGGTTATGGGTGACGCTTCCGTGCACTTCATCAGTGCCAGCATCGACCTCCGAACCCTCCAACTGCTATGCGCCCGCGCTGATGGAACACCTGTCAGTATTAGCAATTAGCGATTAGCTCTCCGTCGTTTTTAAACCGAATGGTGTGGACTCAAGGGCAACTCGTAGCGGAAGCCGCGTAGGCTTTCGGTAAAATGCTCCGCAGACCGAAACTCTTGGCGAGTTCCGCTACGTTAAGTCCACGCAATTCGGTTTTAAACCGGCGGAAGCAACGTTTCATGCGTGTGCACATCTTGCACTCCCCCAAAAGGAACCCGAATCATGCTCAAACGGAAATTTAAAGCCGCCAAGCGCTGCGTTCTCCTTTCCGTTATTTTGATAGCTTGTTCCAACCATAGCCTCGCTCAGCCGTCGTTGCCTGCGAACTCCTCTCCTCCACTGCCTCAAGCACGAATGGTTCGAATGCAAATCGACAACCCTTTCCTCTTACCCAGCAGACTGCCGCTCCTGGCGCCTGACTTTGCCAGTATCAAACATGATCACTACCTACCTGCCTTCGAAGCGGGCATGAAGCAGCAACTGGCTCAGATTCAAGCCATTGCTGAGTTGCCCGAAGCTCCAACTTTTGAAAACACGCTGGTTACTCTCGAAAAGTCGGGTGAAATCCTTGAGCGAGTGCAAGCCGTCTTCTTCAACATGACGACCGCCAATACCGACGAAAAGATCCAGGAAATCGAAGAGAAGATTGCACCGCGATTGGCATCCCACTCGGACGATATTTATCTCAACAAGAAACTGTTCGCGCGCGTTGAATCCCTCTGGCAGCAACGCACTAAGCAAAACTGGAAAGAAGAACAACAACGCTTGCTCAAAGAGGTTTACGAGAATTTTGTTAGGGCTGGAGCCCGACTTAATGACGAACAACAAAAGCGTGTCCGCGCCATCAACGAAGAGTTGTCGTCCGTCTCGACCCAATTCCAACAGAATCTTTTGGCCATCACCAAAGAACGAGGGGTGGTCGTTGATAACATCTCACAATTGGACGGGATGTCGGTCGCGGATATTGCGGCTGCCAAGGAAGCGGCCCAAGCCAAAGGGCACGACGGAAAGTACCTTCTGGCGATCACCAACACGACGCGCCAGCCTGTATTGCTTTCGCTTAAGAACCGTGACGTTCGAAAGCGTGTTTGGTTGGCGTCTGCCAATCGAGGCTTAGGCGAAGGCGGTGGTCTTGATAATCGTGACTTAGTGTTGAAGTTAGCTCGTCTTCGGGCCGAGCGTGCGAAGTTGCTAGGCTACGCAAGCCACGCAGCCTTTACGCTCGAAAACCAAATGGCCGCCAAGCCAGAGGCCGCGCTGAAAATGCTGCGTGACTTAGCCCCCGGGGTAATGGCCAAGGCTAAGGTGGAAGCCATCGACATCATGCGTTTCATGAAGCAAGACGGAATCGATGGCGAGCCTGAGGCATGGGACTGGGAGTACTACTCAGAAAAGGTTCGAGCGGAAAAATATCAGATCGACGAGAATCTAGTAAAACCCTACTTCGAGCTGGAGAGCGTGCTTCAAAACGGCGTTTTTTATACTTATGGAAAGCTCTATGGTATCCGATTCAACGAACGCAAAGACCTGCCAGTTTACCATCCGACCGTACGCGTATTTGATGTGCTCGGAGCAGACGGAAAACAAATTGGTTTGTTCTACGCCGATTACTTCCATCGCGATGCCAAACAAGGTGGGGCCTGGATGGACGCGTACATCCCGCAGTCCCGGCTCCTGAACCAGTTGCCGGTTGTTGTCAACGTCATGAACATACCCATGCCTGCCGCGGGCGAACCGACGCTGCTGAGTTTGGACCACGTGACAACCATGTTTCATGAACTAGGTCACGGAGTTCACGGACTATTTTCCGCCGTTGAGTATCCCACCCTTTCCGGTACTTCGGTGCCACGCGATTTCGTCGAGTTTCCATCGACGTTTCATGAGGACTGGGCCATTCATCCGGAAGTCTTGAACAACTACGCCCGTCATTACAAGACCGGAGAAACCATCCCAAAGGATCTTCTCGATAAGAGCATTGCGGCCAACAAGTTCAACAAGGGGTACGAAACGTTGGAGTATGTCTCTGCGGCCCTGTTGGATCTCGGATGGCATTCCATTTCGACAGAGGAAGTCCCAACCGACGTTGTCACCTTTGAAAATCAGTTGTTGAAAAACTTTGGCATGGATTACAGGCCTGTGCCACCTCGCTATCGGACAGCGTATTTTGCACACGTATGGTCTGGAGGATACTCGGCCAGCTACTACGCGTATTTATGGAGTGAAGTTTTGGCCGCGGACGCTTTTGCTCACATGCAAAGAATGGGCGGCCTGACCGCCGCAAACGGTGCCATGTACCGCGACAAAGTTCTATCTCGAGGCGGAACACGAGAAGTCATGCAGCAGTACAAAGACTTCCGCGGCCAAGAGCCAACAGTCGAAGCCTTGCTTGTGCGCCGCGGACTCAAGTAGCAGGTGCTATATGTCGCCTTTCGCTCTGCGAAAGTGCGCCTCGCAAGGCGAGCGGCAGAAAGAAGACTACCAGACCAGGCCACTGTGTAGCACGCCCAAAGCGATTAGCGTGGGAAGTGTGGCACGCCCAAAGCGATTAGCGTGGGCGTGGGAAGTGTGGCAAATGAC
>JBBRJI010000515.1:0-4900 GCA_038219625.1 Pirellulales bacterium
TAACGCACATTCGGCCGTTGGAATCCATCGGCGAATACTCGATGGTAGAATGCGAGTTGGAGACGGGCAGAACGCATCAAATTCGAATCCATCTGTCCGAAGCCGGGCACATGCTTTGCGGTGAATCCATCTACAACCGCCCGCTCGGTGGAGAGCCAATCGAGGACCGAAGCAACGCGCCTCGCCAAGCACTGCATTCTGCGACTCTTGAGCTGAAACATCCGATGACGGACGAACTATTAGCGTTTCGGATGCCTTGGCCTGCTGATCTTTTTAAATGGCTGAAAGAGCTTCGCAGCCGACCATAGGACTCTGCCATAGCGGAATTCGTGAGAATTCAGACCCGCACGGAATTCTCGCAAAAAATCAGAAGATTATTGAACGGATTCCCCGGTTCAACGTCTCTACCTTATCGACGCCTAAGGTTTTCCTCGAGCTTCGAGCCACAGTTGGTGAAACACAATGAGACTGACATTACGAACGTTATTGGCGTACCGCGATGGGGTTTTGGATCCCAAAGATGCTACGGCCTTGGAAGCCAAGATCAGAGATAGCTCAACTGCACAGCAGATTTCGAAACGTATTGCTGACGAAATGCAAAACCGACGGCTTGCACCGATTCCGGTTGATGCTCGTGAGTTTGGTTTTGATGCGAATATGGTGGCGGAATTTCTAGATGACACCATTCCGATGGAAACATTGCCGGAAATGGAACGCAAGTGCTTGGAAAACAATACGCTCTTGAGCGAAATTGGGAGTTGCCATCAGATCTTGTCGCGAGCGCTTTCGATACCTGCACCCGTTTCTGCTGCTCTGCGCCAACGCATCCGGGACCTGCCCAACAATCCAATGGCGAGCACCTTCACAGGCTCGAAGGGAAGCATTCGGAGAGTCGACCATCCTGGCGCGAATTCTGGGGCCGAGAGCATTCCGGTTGGTGTGATGTCGGCAAAGTCGGTGCGAAAGTCCAATATGGAACTTCGAGGATCCGGCATCGAGCTGAATGATGGTTTGGGACGCCAAGTCCCGGAGTACTTGATTGGAAGTGATCGCGGCTGGGTCAAGACCGCAGCCATGGCTTTGTGCCTGCTGGTTGCTCTCGTTTTTGTTGGGGCGATGGCAATTGGGCCGATCGATCGAGTTCGCGATTTGTTGCGCAAGTCGGAGTTGATTGCTGACGCGAACGCTAGCGAAAAGGCTCGCAATTCGGAAATCAGCGAGTTCAATGCTTCTCCACCGGTGCCTCCGAAAAAAACGGTCGCCGTAAAAGAGAATAGCGACTCTAACGATACGGATACTGGTATTGTAGAATCGTCGGCTGGCCCCCCATCGCCCACTCCATCGCCCACAATGGACCCGAAGAAGGCTTCCGATGCAACTCTGTTGAACGTGTCCAAAAACGGAAAGAAAGAAGACGCGGTCTCGATTCCAAAGAGTCCTACTCAGGCCTCTGTGAGCCGAATACAGTGGCTGCCAGATACCAAGGCTTCCTCAGAGTCTATGGTCTTAAAATTCTGCGCGACCGAAACCGATTCGGTCGCCTCATGGAGACGCATGAATCCAGGCGAGTTTGTAAATGTCGGGGAACGGGTCGTCGTGCCACCAACACAGCGGACCGAGTTTCGAGTCGCCCCGGGGATTCGATTGTTGTGTGCAGGTGAGAATGATTTAGAAATAGCCAAAGAGGCAGGGATTCCTAAGGTCATTTTGCGTGCAGGCCGCGTTCTTATTTTCGCAACGCCTGATGCGAGAGAGATCAGGTTGGATTGCAACGGACTTGAGGTATCCATTGGTTTTGCAGCGGCGGATGGAAGTTGCGGATTGGAATTGCAAAATCAATGGTCGATTTGCACAGAAGAAATGATTCAAGCTGGCAAAATCGAAAGCCAATCCACCGTACGGCTAATTGGAGTCGAAGGGGCTCTTAAGTATTCTTTTCAACATTTGGGCGGCGCCGGGGGGCAAGGGACGATCGCTGTAGGTCAGTACGTAGATTGGAAGAACGGTGCTGCCACAGCCATGCAGGAACTGTCGGAAGCCCCATTGTGGTTTAGAACAAGTGGTAGAGCGATCGATCAGCTTGCAGCCACGGATTTGCAGCGAGCACTCATAGGAATGGTACCAGGAGAAATCGAATCGGAGCTATCCGAACTGACCAACCACCGGCGAGGCGAAACGGCTGCCTTGGCTGCCAGAACTCGCATGATGCTCGGGCGCTACGATGGACTATTTGAGCCAACCGGAGTCTTCAACCGAGAGAAGTTGCACAGTCATTGGCAGTCCTTGTTGGCCCAATTACCTCAATCGCTAGGTCGAGCAGAACATCGAATGGAACTCGTCGATGCGATCCAAACCGCTTCACCGACTCGCCTGAGTTCGATTTTGTCGCTTCTAATTCCACCCTCCCAAGAGCAATTGGCAGCCGGTGCGGATAAGATATTGGTCGAAGCCCTGTCCAGCCCACTTTTGGACGAGCGTGTGTTAGCGATCCATCAACTTGCGAATATAACTGGCAAGAATCTGGGCTACCATCCGGACAAGAGCCAAGTCGAAGCAATCCCCCAGTGGCGGAAGATGCTCGGCAAAAATGAAATTCGATACCCTGAGCCCACCAATCTTAAATCGGAATAGTTTTATGAAAATGCCCTACGCACGTGCTCTGGCAGTGGCCTGGTTCGCCTGTTGGCTGCTTTGTGCTGGATCTCTACCCACCATAGGACAAGATGCAATCGAGGCGGCTTCTCGAAAATTGGGCAAAGTGATGCCGCCGGGCGGTCCGGTCCCAGGTTCACCTGCTGTCGTTAACGGTGCGCCGGGAACGCCCCCAACTCCTGGCGATGCAAAACCGGGCGACGCCAAACCAGCCGACAACGCCCTTCCCGAAGCCATCAAACGCAAAAGCGAACCGCCAGAACCGCCCAACAAACGGGAGTTTGATGTCCGACCAGACGAACAGGGGATGTTGCAATTTCAGTTTCGCAATCAAGCTTGGCCAGATCTGATGCGATGGTTGTCGGAAGTTTCCAACATGTCATTGGATTGGCAAGAACTGCCGAGCGACTATCTAAACCTTTCAACCCAGAGAAAACATTCACTCGAGGAAACCCGCGACCTCTTCAACAGACACCTGTTGGCTCGCGGATTTACGATTTTGGAATTTGACGGGATCCTGCAAGTCTCGAAGACGAAAGGAATCAATACCTCGCAAGTCCCCAAAGTCGATGTCTCGAAGCTCGATTCTTTGCCTCCCCATCGTTTCGTTCGAGTCTCGTTTTCCTTGAACACTCTGATTGCAGCCGAAGTCGTTACGGAACTTAAACCACTCATCAGCGGCAACGGCGATCTCCATGCATTGGCCGCTACCAATCGACTCGAAGCCATGGACACGGCAGCCAATTTATCGGAACTGAATCGCATTCTGAATGAGGAGCAATCGCAGTCAACGTTGGAAGGACTCGCACGCGAATTTGTTTTGGAGTACGTTCGCGCCAATGATGCCAAAGATCAACTGCGACAATTCCTTGGATTGGAAACTCCGAAAAAATCAGGCCCCATGTCACCCGAAGAGCAAATGGCCGCTCAGCAGCAACAAATGATGATGCAGCAACAGCAGCAACAGCGACAGCAACAAGGCCTTCCAGCACCGCCCAAGGCCAAGGACAAAGGAGATATCTATCTGGTTGCCAATGCGAGACGGAATAGTGTAATCGCATCTGCTCCTCCGGACAAAATGGCGATAATCGCCGCGTTCGTCCGGCGCATCGATGTCCCCAATGAGAATGCCGATTCGATGAGTATGCTCGAATCGCGGATGAAAGTTTACCGTCTCAGTTCTCTCGATCCAAAACAACTGGTGGCTTCGCTGTTGTCGATGGATGTGCTGGAACCGACCACGCGTTTGGAAGTCGATGAAAAAAACAAAGCGGTCATAGCGCATGCGTCGATTGCTGACCAATATGCCATCCAGCAAACCATCAAGCGACTGGATGGATCCGCCCGCGACGTCGATGTCATTCAGTTGCGCCGCTTGCGAGCAGAAGACGTGGTGGGAACGATCAAGTTTTTGATGGGTTCCGATGAAAAGAAAGAGGATAATTCACGCAGGAATTATGGCTACGACCCTTGGGGTTACAACAATAGTAATAGCAAAAAAGATACCAGCACGGATGCGTTTCGAGTCGCGGCAAACTCGCAAGACAATCAAGTTTTGATTTGGGCGAATGATATCGAACGGTCGGAGGTCAACAAGCTGCTCGTCAAGTTGGGCGAATTACCCCCTGCTGGCGGAAATGCTAGCCGAGTGCGCGTGATCGATGCCAATCGGTCCAGTGACACGCAAGAGTATTTGAAACGATTGCAACAAGCCTGGAACAAGATCTCGCCGACGCCTTTGGTTTTGCCAAGCGAAGAACAATTTGATCCGGCCGATGGCAAGAAGTCGCCTGCTGCGGAAGCCGAATCCAAGGAGAAGGACAAGCCGAAAACGCCGCGCGATCCAAAAGAAAAAGCCCAAGATATTTCGGTGAAAATCGGCAATAGCTACGATGAAAAACTGGCTCGAATCGGCGTTCCGTCTGGCTTTCTGTCCGCTGCAAATCAAGGTTCTGGCATCGAACCAAACGAGGATGAGGAATCAAACGCGACCAAGCCCAATCCGGCGACTCCGAGGACCGCAAACCCGCAGGTCGAAACCGACCCGGTTTCCGCCGATAAGGATCGTGCTGGCAAAACGCCCCAACCTAGCTCTCCCATTCAAATCACCTTTGATGAACGAGGCAACTTGGTCTTGACTGGCAATGACACCGAAACCCTCAGTCGTCTCGAACAGATGATGATCGATAACGCCCCTCCGCAACGCAACTACGAAGTCTATATCATCAAAAACTCGAAACCCACATGG
>JBBRJI010000516.1:0-4887 GCA_038219625.1 Pirellulales bacterium
CCAAAGGCGGAAGGGGGCGTCATCGACACCATTTGGGTTCAAGTTACTAATCCGGGACAAACGTTGCCGAACTTGAACAAGCTCTTCAACAAAAAAGAAGGGATGAAGGAAAAGTTCCTGATCGTGTCCGACGTTTATCCGACAGCCACGACGCGGTTAGCGGACTTGATTCTACCGTCAGCCATGTGGGTTGAAAAGAACGGAATGTTTGGCAACTCGGAACGTCGAACGCAGCAGTGGTTCAAAATGGTAGAACCACCAGGAGAAGCAAGAGATGACTGCTGGCAGACGATTGCAGTGGCCCATCGCTTGTTCGAAAAAGGGTTCGAGGGCATGAAGGATCGCGATGGTCGGTTCTTGTTTGAAGTGCTGGATCAAGAAAGCAAGCCGGTTCCGATTTGGAACTGGAAGAATTACTATGACATCAACGTCGATCAGCATTTATTCGAAGAGTACCGGCTCTTTTCGCGACTGAAGCATAAGGATTTAGCGCCGTACACCGAGTACGTGAAAGCCAGAGGGCTTCGCTGGCCAGTTGTTCAGGTGAATGGCCAATGGACAGAAACGCGACATCGATTTGTTGGCGGACTTGATCCGTACGTGAGCAACGGAAAACGTATCCAGTTTTATCACTCAAGCACAAAAGACGATCGCGCTCAAATTTGGTTCCACCCATGGATACCACCCGCCGAAGTCCCGGATGCGGAATACCCATTTATGCTCTGCACCGGTCGGGTTCTCGAGCACTGGCACTCAGGATCGATGACGCGGCGCATTCCTGAATTGAGTCGTGCCATGCCTACTGCCTATGTCGAAATGAATGCGGCCGATGCGGCCGATGCGGGAATTCGGAACGGCGACCAAGTGATCGTCGAATCGCGGCGAGGCTCTATTGAGATTCAGGCCTGGATCGAGGGACGCGGAAAACCGCCGAAAGGGACCGTATTCGTTCCCTTTTTCGATGAAACCAAGATGGTCAACAACTTGACTTTGGACGCCGTTGATCCATTTTCCAAACAGCCCGACTACAAAAAAAGTGCGGTCCGCATCAGGAAAGTTTAGTAGCCGTATGCAGCCGAAACAACCATCACGTATCGTTCTCCTGGTCGGAGCGTTGATCACATTCGTCGCGATTGTCGGTTATTTTGTTGGCCTACAATCGCCAATGAATCCATTTGAGAAAACAGCACGCGTTCAAGGACTGAGTCGGATCGTTGGGGCGGCACGCACGCTCGAAACGATGGAAACGGGATCCATTCCGGCAACCGATTACTCGCAAATGGGGATGGCGGTCCGTGCAAAATCAGCGTCATCAAAGCTAAAGCAAAACGACAGCCCGTTTTCGACCTGGTCGAACTCTCACTTCGCAACGACCGAACAAGCGGCAATTGATCTGGGCACCGACAATAACATTCCCGTGGCAGAAAAGCGATTTGCGTTGGCCATGCGAGAGAAGAACAGGGCATTCAATGGTGCGCCACCTACGGTTCCACATCCCATCGCCGAATCGTCAGCCGAGTCCTGCGTCGCATGCCATTCCCAAGGTACGCAAACTGCAACGCTGCGAATTCCTAGAATGTCGCATCCGTTTCTTTCGAACTGCACGCAATGCCATGTCGGAACTGCGTCTCCGGATATGCCAAATGCGATGGTTCGTGCAAATCATTTCGTCGGACTGGCTGCTCCCGAAGATGGCCCCAGAGCATTCGCGGGCGCTCCACCGCAGATTCCACATTCAACATGGATGCGAGTCGATTGCCTGAGCTGCCATGGACAAACGAGTTATCGGGGATTGCAAACAACACATCCTTGGCGGCAGAATTGTCAACAATGTCATGCACCTTCGTCAACGCTCGAGCAAACCATTCTGGAAAGTAACGCGAAGTTTATTGACGCAATTCAGATCGACTCTCTCTAGGAAAATGACCATGTATCCATCCGAACCAAAGATGAATCGTCGCGATTGGTTCCGTTTGCGTAAGTCGAGTGACGAATCAACCTCGCTGGAATCAGAACCTGACCAAGAGGAATTTCGCAAGCCGTTAGAGTCAAATCCGGACCTTGGTTCGTCTTCGTCCCTGCAGCCAATTGCTCATCCGCCGAACCACGACGGAATGGACCTCGCAAAACTCCCACCAATGCGAGAAGCACAACTATCGCTAGACGAAGTGCTTGCACTCCTAGCGGATATTGAGACGCATGGAAAAGAGGTTCAATTGCTGCAGCGAGAGCGGACCTCTGCATCGAAAAGAGAGTCCATGAGTAGTACGATGGCAATGGAACTCGCTCGTCAAGGGATTACTAGCGGCAGCATTGCCCGCCTGCAAATTCGGTACTCTTGGCAGGGATCGCTTTGGATTGATACACTGGAAGCACGCAGCCCAAGCTTTCGGCTCGTTCGCATTGAGCATCGCTGAAGCTAAAAAGGGACTCGGTCTGGACTGCGTGACAAATAGCAGTTTCGATATTTCTTTCTGATTCATATCAAGTCTTTTTTGTTCCCAACAACAGTAGAGTTAGTCAATATCGCTAGCCCATCCGTTCGGGGCTTTCCCCGACGGATGCGTTTTGGCGTACTACAATTGGGCGTCCCAACTCCCGTTCCCCTCGGCTGCCCCCGCCTCCGGCGGGCGAAGCCGAGGGGAACGGGTCGATGCGCGAGTGCCCACCGTTAGTAGTACGCCAAAACAAGGTTGGTGGGGGACAAGCCCCCGACCAACCTGAAACACCAGATCGCCAACCTGAAACACCAGATCGCAAACTTGAAACACCAGATCGCAAACTTGAAACGCCAAATCGCAGAACGGAACAAAAATCGCATCAACGCATTTTTCGTAAACTGCTCGCACAGCCCATGCTCGGTGGTCCCCAACAAGTCTCGTAACGCACTTTTGCGGAGCAGAAGGCGACAATGTAGGGCTTCAATCGCCCTAGCAAACATCTCAAGCGTGTCGTTCTACACCTAACTTACACGGCGGAATCCACCGTAGTAAACTGGTAAACGTCTCGATTTTCTGCCATGCTATCCTATACAACAATCCTATCCCTACACAACCAACGTCGATTGACAACACTTTCCTGTCCGAGCCATCACAAAGAAGTATCGTTATGCGAGTACTGTTTGCGGATTCTGACGAGCTTTTTCTGGAAATTGTGCAAGCGTACTTCTTGAAGTGCGGGCACACATTGATGACCGCGTCGGATGGATTGGAGTGCTGTGGCGTTCTTCGAGACTTTCACCCTGACGCGATTGTGTTGGATTGCGAGATTCTCTGGAGCGAAGGAGTGATGGTCAAGCTTGGAAGCGATCCAGTGCTTTCCGGCATTCCAACGATCCTGGTCGCTGACGACGAATCAATGAAAGACTCCTTGATCCATCCGAATATGCAGTGCGTGGCCTGGCTTCGAAAACCCTTTGGTCTGGATTGTTTGATGGAAAAACTAGAATCCCCGACCGGTGTGGAGCGAACGGCAGACCGAAAATGATTGAGCCGTTGATTAGCACCGCGCAAACAACGGGTACGCAAGTCGACTTCCTGGAGTGAGAGCAATCGTCAATAATGTGTAGGTTCAGGTTTTGAATCGCCCTTGATTCGAAATTCTTTTTCCCACTCTCACTGCAAACTTAAGACAATATGGCTGTTGCATCTGTTGACTTGCGTAAGATATTGGTAGCAACCGATTTTTCAACACACTCGAAAATTGCCCTGGCCCGAGCTGTCGAGTTGGCAAATGCCTTTCAGAGCCAGCTCATCGCAGTTCATTGCTTACCGGATCTGGCATTTGTCCCATCGGCGTCGGAGTTTGGATTACCTTACAACGACTATATGTTGATGCAGGAAGAGTTTCGTACCGAAGCTTCTGCGACGATGAAGAACTACTTGGAAGGAACAGTTCCCCAAGAACAAGCGGTCAGCTCAAAGATCCTAGTCGGCGACCCGCACATTGAATTGTCGCTTTTTGCAGAAAAAGAGCACGCCGACTTAGTCGTGGCGGGACGAAGTGGCCATTCGGGTTGGGAGCAGTTTTTTCTGGGCAGTACAAGTCGGGGCCTATTCCATCGATGCCCGACTTCTGTGTTGGCCGTGAGCGACCAATGGACTCAGAAACCGAAAACGCTTTTGGCGGGTACGGACTTCTCAGACACTTCCAGGAAAGCAGTCTTGAATGGGATGGCAATTGCTGAAAAATTTGGAGCGAAGGTGCATTTGATGCATGTCATCGACACGACCGACACTCCCTCAAAAAGTGTCGAGCGAATGACTAGCCATGATTCGATGCGTCAATCAATCCATGACTATGCTCAATCACGACTTGAAGCGTTCATACAATCTCTCGATTGTGATGCGTCGCAATTGCAAGTGCACCTGTCCTGGGGAACTCCATGGCGCGACATGTGCCAAACGGCTCAGAAAATCCAAGCGGACTTGATCGTCATTGGCAACGTAGGACGGCGCGGAGTGAAAGGATTGCTATTGGGAAATACCGCAGATCGTATTATGAGTCATTGCAAGTCAAGCGTCCTGGCCTTTAAGTCTGTTGATGAAAAGTAACGACATCCCAGGACTTGCCGAGATTCGCCGTAGATGATGCGTGGTACGATTCCAACTTATCTTGGGGACACAGCCTTTTTTACCCCTTGTTGGGGACCCCTTGTTGGGTACACAGCTTTTTTGCGGGGGGGCGGTTGCATCCCGGATTTGAAATTCTTATAATCGTCATAAATCCCTTTGCTTCTATCGGGATAGACCAGGGGACACAGCACTTTGTCCGCGATCCTGTCGGTCATAGAAACTAGATCGCCATTCGAAGGCGAACAAATATCCACTGAATCGTCAGGAAATCAAATGGTGTGTGTCCCCCGGGAGTTATCTTGATCAGCCTCGG
>JBBRJI010000517.1:0-4886 GCA_038219625.1 Pirellulales bacterium
ATTGCGAAAACGGATAGTGCCCTCTCGGAATTGCAATCCAATGTAGCCCGCAATTAATCCTGTTGTATCCATATAATCTGCAGACAACTGGCCATTGACCCAGGCTTGCACATGCTCCCGATCCACCATCGCATGCAACGAATGCCATTCGCCTGACTCCGGCTCATCTACTTGATTGCTTACCTTGACTCGTCCTACCAAGGAACCTGTTGGAAATGGATTGTCGTGCGGAGCGATATTTAATTCGAAGCAGTCTTGTGCCGGGTCGATTGGATTCAAGGGAGTTCGAAGAAAGACACCACTGTTCGTTTTGTCAGTCCCTTTGTATTCCAGCATCAATTCGAAATCGGAAAATCGAACAGAGGTGCACAACAAGCCCGCGTCGCCTGAGTTCGCAATCAAAACGCCATCTTCGACTTTCCAATTTGCGTCGTTGGATTTTCGCCAGCCCATCAGCGATTGCCCATCGAAGAGCCGGATCCAACCCACACTTAATTCGTCCGTCGGCAATCCAGCAGCCAGCAATTTCTCGACATCCACCGATGGATCCAGAGGAGGATCAACAGGTTCGGCATCGGCCTCTGGAGCAATCGCTTTTGCTGGAGGCATATCTTTCGGTTCTGAGCCTCGTCCGACGGCAGGCTTACTATTTTCATTGGCATCCGCCACCGATGGTTGCGTCACCTCGTTTGCAGGTGTTGTCGCATTGGTACCGGATGAATTTGAATTCCAGCATCCTGTTTGGATGGCAAGCATGCAAACAATGCAAAGGAACGGGGCAATTGCTACGAGTCGAAAGGGCTGTCGTCCGAAATTTCTAGCCATGCTGCGAAATGCTCAGGTAATTGTGGTTTTCCCAATGGTGCACCGCGCCATCGGAGTTCCACACGATTGAAGGATTCCATCATACCGGTGATCGGCACCTTCGCCAAACCCTTCATAATACTTAAAGGCTGCTGGATGTCGTTTATCGAAAAGTGAAAGTCCGTCGAAGCGGGTTCAAAACAAAAGCGAATAACCTGTTTATTCGATACGCCCGTCGGGCGGTGAAACGTGCGAACAGAGCTAATTTCCAACTGACTCTGGTCATTTGGGTCGAGTCGCCCGTCGACTTTCCATTGGGAATTGAGGGAAATTCGGTGTGGTCTATTCACATTCCTGCTCGCGAAGCTCATGACTTGGGTAAACACCAGGTCCGTCGACGCGGTACCAACGATCCAGAGCCGCAGACCATTCGGCAAGGTTTTTCACGCGAGCAAAACTCTCTCGCACTTCGAGTGACTGCGGATGAAGTGCTGAGTATTTGATGCCAAACTTACGCATGGGCACTCCTGCTTTGTCCTGGCCGTAGAGTTTTTCCGCCAATTGAAAATGTTCCAAAATGACCTCCCTTTGACGAAAAAGCGTGGGGGGCGGTGGCAGAGGCTGTCCGTGAAAGATCGCTTGACACTGCTCAAAGATCCACGGATTGCCAATGCATCCGCGAGCCACCGTTACGCCGTCGATACCAGTTTCCTGCATCATTCTCAAGCAGTCATCTGCCGTGAACAGATCTCCGCTTCCCAGGATGATTCTGTTGGGTCCGACATACTGTTTGACCTCTCGCAAGAACTCCCATCGACTCGGTCCGATATAGCGCTGTACGACGGTGCGGCCATGAACCGTGATCGCGTCTATTCCATAGCCGAATGCGCCATCGAGTATTTCAAAAAAATGGCCGCGGCTCTCCTGCGTGTCATCAAGCCCTCGGCGCATCTTGATGGTCACGGGGATATGTTGGGGTACGATATCGCGAGTTTGGCGCACAATCTCCAATGCCACCTTGGGCTGGCTCAAGTGGAATCCACCCCGGCATCGGCCGAGTACCTTCTTGACCGGACAGCCAAAATTGATATCGATGACCGCAAAGCCAGCTTCGACTAACTTCAACGCACCCAATGCAAACTGCTCAGGCTCGGCCCCCATGAGTTGGCCGGCAACTGGCTGTTCCTCGGAAGTGTTATGCAGGAAGTGTTGCGTCCGTTTGCGGTCTTTCAATTCCACCAGAAACTTATCGAGCATAACTTCGCACAGACTATACGAAGCACCATGACGTCTTGCAATGACTCGCATCGGCCAGTCGCTATAGCCACTCAGCGCGGCTTGAACGACAGGAAAGCCTATGTCGACGGCACCGATCTTGAGCGGTCGATACAGCCTTGATGGACTAGATTGCAAGAATTGCGACATACTCTTTGATGTTTCAAGTTTTGTTGCGGCACAGGACTCGCTCCGATCGTAGGGCATTCTTCGAGGATGATCAACCCGCAAGCAGCATATCTCGGCAAACGACTGGAATGGACGCTTCGTCGGGCAGGGCAAATACGGGGATATGATAAGCCACCAGCCTAGCTGCCGAATCCTGCAGACCGTCTTGGTCGTGTTGGTTGACGACAACCGAAACGGCAAAACCCCGACGTCTCAGCATTCCCAAAGTCAAGGCCATGCTCTCGTCCAATTGCTGCACGAACACCAGAACGGAAAGTTGGCGAGACAGACGATTTTCTGTTTCCATCAACAGATCCCCAAGACGCAACCCGTCGGTTCGTTCTAGCCTTGCCAGCGTTCGGTGTATTTCCGCAAACTGCTCGGGCCCACTTCTAGCACCAACGACAACGGGGCGCAGACGATCGCTTTTGGCGTTCATTTCAACGTCGGCACGAACCGAACTGCGATCAGAAAAATCCCGTTCTAAACGCATTTGACGGACACGATCGGCCGCATCACGGCCATTGCTGATCAAACCGAAGGGCTGATTCATTAAGTAAAGGGTGTGGGCCAAAGAAGCAGCCATGGTGACCGCTAAATCGGTACGGATAGGTTCATTGCGGTCTGGGTTCGTTTCGCTGTGCATGTCCAACACGAGCATGGCACCTTGGATGCAAGTCGGCTGAAAAACGCGGGTATGCAGTTTGCCTGTACGTGCCGTCGCTCGCCAGTGGATACGATTGAGAGAGTCGCCGGCTCGATATTCGCGGATGCCCACCATTTGTGTTGGATCTTCCATTACCCGGTCATTAACTCGTAAATCTCCCATCGGCCGGCGGCTCGAAATATTCATCCCTTGTAGCGGGACTAGCTTCGGTAACACAAGGATGTATTGTGGTTCCGAAGCGACTCGATAGTTGCGATGCAGCCCAAGCAGGTCACCGGTTTCAAGGACAGTTGGGCCCAATTGAAAGTAACCTCTACGTATAGCCTTGATCTGATAGGTCATCAAGGCGATTTGCCGCGGTCGAAAAAAATAGAGCTTTGCAGGGTACCCGGTGACTTCCAAAGCACGGTTGGGTTGCGAAGTAGCTCGCTTGGACAACAGGTCTTCCGCAAAGAGCCATGGGATGAAGTAGCCGGTGCTGTTTTTTAGTCTGAGCCCCACCGCTAGACTTTCACCGATTTGCAACTCGGCTTTCGTGACTTGCCTTTCGACCGTCAAACTGTCAGCCCAACGATCCGCATAGAAGCGAGTTAGTTGGAACACAATCAAAAGCGAGCAAGCACCGAGGGCGAACAAATTGGCGCCAGTTAACATGCCGATCAGCAATACCAACGCGATGATTGGTAAAATGGACATGCCCCCATACCTTAAAAACTAGAAAAAAACGGTTTCAAAAACGAAACAACAGTATGACCAGACGTGGGCAGAATAAAAGTCGCAAGGCAAAAAAATTGGGCAAAGGCGTTGCTAACTAACCTCTGCTACGATCGATTATCTCCGGGTCACGGGACAAATGTGAGGTCGAATGTGGTTCCATTTTCGCGACGGATTTTCAGTTCACCGCCGAGTTGATCGACTAGGATGCTGACTAGTTTCAGCCCTAAGGACTGACTTTGTTCAAGGGAAGTATCGCTTGGCATTCCGATACCGTCGTCCGATAGCAGCAGCTCCATGCGTCCATCCAATTCGGCGTGCACCACAATTCTAATTGATCCGGTAAGTGGATGAGGAAAAGCATATTTCAGAGAATTCGAAATAATTTCGGTGACTATGAGTCCACACGTAATGGTCTTGTCGAGTGACAGTGCGGCAGGGTGCAGATCTTGTACAAATTGGATGCGGTTTGTGTCGACTCCATATGCTTGGAACAGGTAGCCGCATAGCTCGTTCAGATACTTCCAGAGATTTACTTTGGCAAAATCATCCGAGCGGTAGAGTGTTTCGTGAACAAGGGCCATGGCGCGAATCCGGTTCTGACTTTCGATGAGTACTTCGTTGGCGGCGGAATCGGAATGATGCGACGATTGGAGGCTCAATAGACTTGAGATCACTTGCAAGTTGTTCTTCACACGGTGGTGAATCTCCCTTAATAGCGATTCTTTCTCGCGAAGTGTCGCCCGAATTCGTTCGTCCGCTTTTTTTCGATCGGTGAAATCTCGAATAAATCCGTGCCAAAGTATGCTACCATCGGGCATGCGTTGGGGGACGGCGTGACCTTCTACCCAGCAAAGGCCTTGTTTGGGTATGTGTACACGACATTCACAACGCCAAAGTTCCATAGTTTCTTCGGAACGCCGTATGCTCGCTTTAACTGCATCGAGATCGTCAGTATGCACGCGTTGAAAGATTTTCTCTCCAGAAGCAAGAACATCTTCAGGGGTCACTCCAAAAATGTCCTGAATACCTTTACTTGCATACGGGAAGCAATTCCGTCCGTCAGGCCATCGCTGGTACTGATAAAGCACTCCAGGCACCTGCTCGGTTAGTTTGCGCAGCAATTCGTCCTTCGCCCTTACCTTGGCCTCCGCAGCCCGCTGCTCCGTGATGTCGAAGGCGGTGAGAACGAGCCTATCAACCTGTCCTCCAAAACGGACCGGCGACATAGTCACCGTGTAAATGCGTGGACTACCCG
>JBBRJI010000518.1:0-4878 GCA_038219625.1 Pirellulales bacterium
ACTACGTCGGATCGTTCTACTACGTCGGATCGTTCTACTACGTCGGATCGTTCTACTACGTCGGATCGTTCACCAAGAAGTGAATAATCCGAATCGCTTGCCCTTGGCTTCGTTCATCGGATTTCTCGCTGACTCGCATCTCCAACTCGTGGGTTCCATCCGCCAGTTCGGATGCCAACATCTTTGCCCATGGAAGATGCAGCCCTGGACTCCACTGAGTAAAGAGCTCTTGCTTATGCCATTCCCCTTGATCGATGCGGTAGTCGATATTCCCGGTGTCGGGTCCAGAGGCGATAAAGATCCCGATGCCGATCCCCTTGAAAGTCAACTTCAAAGTTGCTCCAGCTCCTTCACCGATGAGCGCCGGCACATTGACGAAACCTGGTCGGGTTCCAGCTTTTCCTGTTGGTTTCCATTGCTCATCGAGTCTCCAACCGTTCACCATTGAGATCTTCTTGTTGACCACGAGTTCTTTTGGGCTAACCAGTCGACCGTAAAAATAGCTTGCGCTGTCCAGCGGGGCTGGCAGAGTGACCACCGCGACCGTCCGTGTTGGGCTGCTTTCGCTCCAGGCGGCAGATAGCATTCGACCAATTGAGCTTGCATACAATGCGTGTCCGAATGGGGCTGGGTGCAAGTCGCGAAAGTCTTTCTCCCAAGTAAACTCACCCGCGTCGATTCGTTCCGTCACCTCACGAGCAAGATTGATCGAGGGTATACGATAGTGCTCGGCCACCCGTTCATGGTTGACGATTACCGACGGAGTTTTACCACTTCGAATTTCGGTGATCTTTCCCAGGTCTACGAAGTGGAGCAAGACAATGTCCATCTGTGGATTAGAAAGAAGTGCTTGTCGCACGATCCCTTCCATGCCACGCACTTGTTCAACGTCGGAGAATCCATTGGTATCGTCGTTGACTGCGGCTTCTTCGAACAACAGGTCAACAGGTCCGCCGGCCAAAACATCGCGTTGAAATCGGAAGGCACCGGGGGTTGATCCGAGCGACGGGATACCGGAACTCACGAAATCGAACTGGGTTTCGGGGAAACGCCGCTTTAAGTCTTCGCAAACCAGATCTCGCCATCCTTTGGAGGCGGTGATCGATCCGCCGAGAAACGCCACGCGGCCTCGCTTGTCTTGCTCGAACTTCGTGCGACACCTTTGCAAACCATTTCGCAATTGAAAGTAGTCAACTCCGAATGGTGTTTGGGCTTCGGTCACTTGATCGGCGAATCCAGTATGCGTCAGTACAAAGTTGACGATGCGAGTCGGGTCTTTCAGGCTATGCGGTCCGCCGTAGAGATTCTGGACATCGCCATACGCAACGCGGAACCCCTTTTTGAGCAATGCCAAATCCGCTTGGGGCTCGTGGCCAAAGAACTCCGTCCGCCAAATCCATGGATTTCCCGATGCAGCCTCTGCCGACTCAATGAGAAAGGCCTTGCGGCCATCGACCGTAAACTCGAGTTTGTTGTAACCCTCCCACGTTTCGGCGGACACCTTCGGAATTATCAGCAATGACAACAAGAAAGCCGGAAGCCAAATCGATTTTGAGTTTACTATGTTTGTGTAATGCATTTCGGTGTCTCTGTTCTTTAGTAGCTGAATTCGTGAGAGTTCCGGATTGCACGGTGTTTGCACCAGTATATCCGATAATCGTGTGGCGATTTTCCACATTCAAAGGCCCGACTTCCGCCTCGCGGATGGGCCACCAAACCGCAATTCGTGAACCCCCGTGTGGAAATAGCTCCAAGAACTAGGTATGTTAGTTGCGAGCGATCGAATCGTTACCCGCCAAACATCGTGCCTTTTAAAGTTTTTGAAGAGGAGCCTGCCAAATGTCAAAACTGAGTCGACGTGGATTTGTAAAGGGAACTGCCATCGGTGGTGCCGCGTTCATGATCTCCGGAACGAAGGCATCAGGAAGAATCATCGGAGCCAATGATCGAGTCCGGATCGGAGTCGTAGGCACCAACGGCCGAGGTCAGAGTCACATTGAGGGTTGGCTAGGCCAGTCCAACGTGGAGTTAGCTTATTTGGTCGATGTTGACCAAGAGATCTTGGCCAAGCGACTGAAGACGGTTGAGGATATGACCGATGGAAAGTTCGCAACCAAAGGAATCTCGGACGTTCGCAAGGCCCTCGAGGACAAGTCGCTCGACGCTATTTCGGTGGCCACGCCCAACCATTGGCATTCCCTGATGACGATTTGGGGTGCTCAGGCCGGTAAGCATGTCTACGTCGAGAAGCCGATGAGCCACGATGTCGTCGAGGGAAGAGTCGCTTGGGAAGCCCAGAAGAAATACAATGTGGTGGTCCAACATGGTACGCAAAGCCGAAGCGATGCGAAGCGAGCGGGTTTGCACGAGGCGATTCAAGCCGGTGAGTTTGGCAGGCTCAAGATTTCGTACGGGTATTGCTGCAAGGCACGCGGTTCCATCGGCTTCAAAGAACCCACCGATCCGCCAGCGAAACTGGACTGGGCGCTGTGGAAAGGGCCTGCCGTCATCGATCAATACCACGACAACTTCGTTCACTACAACTGGCATTGGTTTTGGCAAACCGGCAACGGCGATCTCAACAACCAAGGTACGCACCAATTGGATATTGCTCGTTGGGCTCTCGACAAAGATCAAACCCACCCGATTCGGACCATGGCCATCGGCGGTCGCTTCAAATGGGAAGATCAAGGCGTAACGCCAAATACGATGTTTGCGATGGCGGAATACCCCAACGGCCAATTTGTCTTTTTCAACGTTCGAAACGTTTCGTACAACGGTTATGAGAAGCAGGTCGAAAACGAATACTATTTCGAAGATGGCGGCAAGATCATTGATTACAAGTACTATCCGAAGGGCAAGACCGAAGGCGAGGCTTTAGACATCAAGAAGGGAAAAGTGACCGCAGGTGGAAACTTCGGCGCTTTCATCGCTGCTGTCCGCGCCGGGGACCCGAACATGGCCAATGGGAATGCTATGGACGCGCATTACGGTTGCGTACTGGGGCACTTGATGAACAACTCCTATCGACTGGGTAGTAAAGTCCCTTTCAATGCTAAGGCAGGAAAATTCGGTGACAACAAAGATGCCGCAGAACATTTCCTGAAAGTTCATGAGATCATGGAAAAGGGAGTTGGAATCCCAGTGGATAAGGCTGAGTATACCGTCGGACCGACATTGACCTTCGATCCGGAAACCGAACGACATACAGGCGATTGGGCTGACAAGGCGAACGTTTTGCTGAAAGATCCCAACAACAAAGGTTTCCAAGTCCCATCGGTTAAAGACGTTTAACTCAGCTACCCCACCACAGGACATACCATGCACCTTATAGCTCGGATCATTAGTTTATTCGCGACAGTTGCGTTGGCCAACGCCGCTGTCGCAGCGGAAATCGTGAAGCTAAGTCGGACGGACGACTCAGTGGCCGTCACCGTCAACGGCAAAGAATTTACCTCGTATCTCTTTGCGAAGAGTTTGCCAAAACCTTATTTTTTCCCAGTCAAAGCTGCGGACAGTGCGCTGCTCACTCGCCCGATTGTGGGTGAGAACTACAAAGGGGATCACCCGCATCACAAAGGGATCTGGGTTTCGGTCGATGAGATCAATGAAATTAAATTTTGGGCCGAAAAAGGCAAGATTGAAAATCGCGGAGTCGAATTGATTGCGGGAGAGGGAAATCCAGCCATCATGCGAGTGAAAAACCACTGGCTCGATCGCAACGGAGGTGATTTGATCCTCGAAACAACGACCATTTCGATCTTTTCCAATAGAATGATGGCGTACGATATCAACTTCAAGATGGTTGGCGGAGAAGTCAATTTTCAAGATACCAAAGAAGGGCTGTTTGGCTTTCGACTTGCCGAATCGCAACGCGAAGACAAAGGGAGCGGAAAAGTCACCAACGCCGACGGCAAACAAGGAACTAAAGAATGTTGGGGGCAGCGCTCTGCTTGGGTTGACTACACCGGACCGATCGATGGCAAAGAGTACGGCGTGACCATCTTTGATCACCCAGGGAATTTCCGCCCAAGCCGTTATCATGTTCGCAACTATGGTCTGTTCTCGGTCAGCCCGTTTGGTGAATCCGCCTACACGAATGGCAAAGAGCCGGTCGTCAACGATGTGTTCAAAAAGGATAGCGAACTTCGATTGCGATACGCCATCTATTTCCATGAAGGGGTCGCAACGGCAAGTGAACTCAATGCGCTCGCAACCGGTTTTACAAGCCGTTAGGCGCGCTCGTAATTGAAAAGGTTCATTTGCCCTCGTGCTCGAAAGACTTCGACCCGCCGAGCACGAGCACCGTCCTTCGGACTGAGCACAAGCACGAGCACGAAAACAAAGGAGTTTGCTTCGTCGGCTTTACGAAATGTGGGTAAAGATGAGGGCGTAACCCTAGGAAACAATCCAGCCGCAAAGCGGCTCTAGTCCAGCCGCAAAGCGGCACCAGTCAATAGCCAGTGGCGTAAGCCACTGGGGAACGCGTCGCAACCATTCAATCCAGCCGCAACGCAGCGACAGTTCATATGGGATTAAAAGGGTATGCTAAAAGCCTATCCTGCGTTATTTGGCTTTACAAGCATCCAGCAGAACGCACCTGCAAGGTAGATGCCTGCAAACAAAAGCAGGACCAGGTTCCAGTTCTCCGTCGCTTGAAACAACGTACCGACAAGCACCGGGCAAGCTGCAGCCGCAAAGTTTCCGCACATATTCATTAACCCAAAAACTTGCGGCACATGTGGGCCAGCGATGTCGATCGTAGTTGCAAACGCGCAAGGGCCTGCCAGGGCCGCAAAGAAGGCGCCAATTGTCAACAAGGCAACGGCTAGCCTAACGTCCTCGACAAACCAAGCTCCTAAAATCACGAGCGAACAG
>JBBRJI010000519.1:0-4871 GCA_038219625.1 Pirellulales bacterium
GATATTCATTTCATGTTTGCATCGCTGACCGCTCTCCGTCCGATTTATTCGGGCGGAAGCAACGTTTGAGGACGTTGCTTCCGCCGGACGAGTCCGACGGAGAGCGATGACTCATCGAACTTTTCGCGTTGGTAGCTGACAGATGCTGCCCCGCCGGTTGAAAACCGACGGAAGCAAAATGAATCGGTTTGCCTGTCTGTTCAATCAGGCGAAGTGGAAGACAAGACGCTCAATCCAATTGCTCCCGCAATCGCATAGTTTTAACACCCCAGGCTAACGCCACCAGTAAAGTTTTTCGTTCTCGGGCTCTGCCTGGGAACGCACTGCTCCGAAGGCTCTGCCTCGCTTCCCAATGCAAGCGAAACACGTATTCTTGACGATTCCGCAGGCAGAGCCTGCAAGTCAGTGGGTTCCAAGGTTTAGCGGGCAGAGCCCTGGAACCAGTCGGTAGCGATCGGCGAGAAGTGTCGATTTTCATAGGGATTTTGCGGCAATCCAGTCGACTTCGTTTTTGCTATATTCGTAAGGGTTCTAGCGACCGTCGAAATCGTCTTTGTCGATCGCGTAGGTTTCCAATTTGCGATACATGGTCGCTCGAGAGATGCCAAGCAATTCGGCTGCCTCAGGTATACTTCCACGAGTGCGTCGCATTGCTTCCTGCATGAGCCGTTTCTCCCATTGCTCAATATTCAAAGTGTCGAATACTTCGGTCTTCGATTCATGAAGCGTTAAATCCGACGCTTGGATTTCATCGCCGGTCGCGAGCACGATGGCGCTGTCGATAATATTGCGCAGTTGCCGCACATTGCCCGGCCAATTGTATTCCAATAATCGCTTGCGAGCTGCCTCGCTCAGTTTGATTTGTACGCGACCATGCTGACGGCCAAAGTGCTCCAGGAAATGGTTGAGGAGTAGTGAAATGTCTCCACCTCGCTGCCGCAACGGCGGAACCTTCATTTCAAATACGCTGAGTCGATAATACAAATCTTCGCGAAATCGTTTGTCCGACACGAACTCGCTCAAGTCGCGGTTGGTAGCCGTCAACACGCGAACATCGACTCGCACTTCCTTACGACCGCCAACCGGCAAGAACGGATGTCCCTCCAGGATACGCAATAACTTTGCTTGCCCGGCGAGAGTCATTTCACCGATCTCATCAAGAAAGAGTGTGCCGCCGTGGGCTTGTTGAAACCAACCGAGTTGATCCTTGTCCGCTCCCGTAAAGGCTCCCTTAACATGGCCGAACAGTTGACTTTCCATAAGTTCGCTCGGAACCGCAGCGCAGTTGACACTGAGCATGGGTCGATCGGCTCGCGTGCTGGCTTTGTGGATGGCCCGCGCGACAAGCTCTTTGCCAACACCGCTTTCGCCTCGAATAAGAATGCTGCCGGTCGCTTTGGCAACACGCTTGATTCGCTCTTTGAGCTCGAGCATTGGGGTGCTCTCGCCAAGCAGTTCGTCGAAGTCGGCGTTCTTAACTTGCAGTCGTCCGTGATCAATTCTCAAGGAAGATTCGTTTCGAGCTCGAACCAACGAGGCAGCCAGTAAACTCGCGGAAGCGATCGTGAAGTCAAACGAGTGCTTTTCGAAGACCTCTTTGTCGCGATACAAATGTACCACTCCGATGGTTTTCCCTTCGTGTAGCAACGGAACACAAATCGCGTCGGCGAAATGAAGAAGTGGACCATCCCCCGCGGACTGGGATTCATTTTTCACCCAAACGGCAGTGGCTTGTTTGCAGACCATCTCGGTCAGTTTGTCGCTCAGGGAAATGCGAGCCTCGTTACTGTTGTTCGGATACTTGCCTTGCGCTGTGAGCTTTCCATCCTCATCGGCAAGCAAGAATGCAACAAAGGTCGCTTTGGTTCGGTTTCTTAAGACCTCAACGGCGAGTGCCACCACTTCATCTGGAGTTGTCAGCGAAATGCATCGGATGGAGAGTTGATGCAAATCGGACAAATCCTCCGTCCGACCGGCTTTTCGAAGCGAAAGAAATGCGGACATGCCGGACGCAAAACCATCCGGCGTACTCCCGATTTTGTCTCCCCTCAGATCATGCGAAAGGTTGATTCGTTCAATCGTAATGTCTTCGCTTATCGTATCGTCGATAAACTCAAGCTCGGTGTTGCCGATCCGAATGCGGTTTCCATGCGATAGAACAGCCACGTCAACTTTCGAACCATTAATTAGTGTGCCGTTTCGTGATCCGGCATCCAAAACTCGCCATTGGGATTCCTGATAAACCATCCGAGCATGGACACGCGAGGATAGAGGGTCGTTGAGTTGGATACTGCATTCCAATCCTCGACCCATAGTGTTTTCAATTGCTTTGTCCAACGAGTAACGAGCGTCAGGCTCTCGGCCTCGTCTAATGACCAGGTATGTCGACATCGGTAGTGTGGTAAGCGGTAAGTGTAGGGGTACCAACAGTATACGCCAAGCTGTCTCATTTTGCTACAGTTGGAATTTGGAGTGCCGGGATTCATCCCTGCTTTAAGACTGTTCAGAAGTGAACCGCACTTTTGCGGAGCAAAAGGCGACAATGTTCCACGCCAGACAATTTTCAGATATCATCTCGCGAGTTCATTTTGCCGTGCAGCCGCACGGTGTCCACGCAGCTCTGGAGATCGTTCCACTTTGCAAGCCAAGATTGTTTTGTTACCAGGGGATGGAATTGGTCCCGAAGTGATTCGCCAAGCCCGCCGTGTCCTCGAAGCCGTCGCAGCCATGTATGGACACCAGTTCGAGTTCTCCGAACATAGTATTGGCGGTATCGCAATTGACCAAACCGGCGATCCGTTACCCGATGCGACAATCGCTGCTTGCAAAAGTTCCGACGCGATTCTTTTGGGGGCGGTTGGCGGCCCAAAATGGGATGATCCGAACGCCAAGACCAGACCCGAAGCCGGCCTGCTCAAGATTCGTAAAGAGCTCGGGCTGTTTGCAAACCTCCGTCCAATCGTGACGTTCGAAGAATTGCTGGACGCGTCACCGCTCAAACGCGAAATCATCGAAGGGACCGATATCCTCTTTTTTCGCGAACTGACCGGCGGACTTTACTTTGGCCCATCCGGCTTGGAGGAATTGCCCGACGGCCAACAGCGCGCGTATAGCACAGCCGTCTACACCACCTCCGAAGTGGAGCGGATCGTTCGGATGGCGGCCAACGCTGCTCTGAAACGTCGCAACAAGCTGGCCATGGTGGACAAAGCGAATGTGCTGGAAGCGTCGCGATTGTGGCGTCGGGTCTCGGCAAGAATCATGAAGGAAGAGTTTCCATCCATCGCCTACGATGTGGTTTTGGTCGATTCCATGGCCATGCATTTGCTAAGCCGTCCAACCAGTTTTGACGTGGTGGTCACAAGCAATATGTTCGGTGACATCTTGACCGACGAAGCCTCGATGCTTCCTGGTTCTCTCGGAATGCTCCCTAGTGCATCGCTGGGCGCAAGCGGTCCCGGCCTATATGAGCCTATTCATGGTTCGGCACCCGATATTGCAGGCAAAGGAGTTGCCAACCCACTGGCAACGATTCTTGCAGCCGCCATGTTGCTGCGATATTCCCTCGGCTTGGAGAAAGAAGCGGCCACCATTGAAGTGGCCGTAAAAAAAGTCCTGGCAGCGGGTCATCGAACCGCAGACTTGGTGCGACGGGGAGACGAGTTCCTCGGTACCGTAGCCATCACCGATCACGTGCTTCAGTCGCTCATCTAATGATTTGCCCATTTTGCTCATTGCTCTGCGATGCCGAGAACCTCGACGCTATCCAATGCGATCGGCGAACGGCATCGCTCGTCCAGTTCGAGGCTCTACGTTCGCAAAAAGGGGACTTGATTGCGGATTGTACGAAAGAGGCAGTTCAATTATTGCGAGCGGCGAAGCGTATTCTTGTCATGGGACGTATTGCGAGCGTAGAGTCCGCAAGAGCAGTTGTGACGTTTGCTTCAAAACATAACGCGACCATCGACTGTGCCGAGTCCGGGCACATTTTCAAAAACGTCTTGGCAATCCAGCGATCAGGTCTGAACTCCGTTTCGTTGGCAGAAGCTCGCGACCATTCAGACTTTTTCATTATTGTGGGCGATGATTCAATGATGGCCGCCGTCCCTCGGATGCCCTTTGCACTGTCAAACGGTCGACTTGGTCAGCAGACCGCACTTCTGCTGGGCGATTTTAGCATTGCCGCTACCGAGCAGTGGAAAAAAGTCGGCTTTGACACTTGGTCAATGCCCTGCGATTTAAGTGCTATTCCAAGCGCACTCGCACAATGGTCACGATGGTCCAACAGCACCCCGAACAAGCCAACCCATGACGCATCTCCTACCAATCCGCTTTTTGAGCGTATGGCCAGGACTGCGTACATGACGGTGGTATGGTCGGCTGAGAATTTGCTTATCGATCAAGCCGATCTTTGGGTTGAGCGATTGTTGCAGTGGATCGCCAGTTGCAATGAAAAAACCCGCTGCGCTGCACTGCCATGGACATCCTTGGACGGTACTTTTCAACAAGTCTGCACATGGCTAACAGGATTCCCTGGGAGAATTAAATTTCGCGATGGAATTCCCGACTACGACCCAAATCGTAACAGTTACGAGCGATGGATAGCCAGGACTCCAATCGGTAAAAGCCTTGAGTCGGTTATCGTCTTGATTGATGAAACGGTCGCGTCAGCCCCATTCCCACATCCAGAATCGATGACGGTTTCCGATAAGTGCCAAGTCATCGAGTTGTCAAGACAATCCGAGAAATTTCCGACTGCCATTGCGGGCGTTGAAGGTTCGGCCAACATGTTTCGTGCCGACCAGACACTGCTGGCCCACGTCAGTCCCACGCACCGACTTGGCCCGCGCGCAAAGTCCGTTTCCGGATGG
>JBBRJI010000520.1:0-4864 GCA_038219625.1 Pirellulales bacterium
AGTCGGACTTTTTCCAAGGAAGTAGTGCGAGCCATTGTGAAACCCTTGCGAATGATTCGAGAACGAACGACAACGCAAGAAACCTACAACGCAATCCACCGCCAAGCCGACTCAAAATGCTCAGGGCCTATGTACGCTTACACTGAGGAAAACTAGTTGTCGCTAGACAGCCAAGTGTTTGCCAAACTATCGGACGCTGCAAACGAAGCTGTAGGAGTTCTTTGGGGCTTGATGAATAGCGAAGATGACTCCATACGTCTCAAAGCCAGCAAAGCAATTTTGGATTCTCTAGTTTTGGTTCACGGGACATTGCCGCGTACGATCACAACGGTAACGGAGACTACAACCCAGTGACTGCGACTATACGTGGGCTTTCAGGATTGCCTGCATCAATGCAAGCAACTTGTTACTCAGGTCTAGCTGGTCGATGGTTTTAACGTGCGGGGCAATTGCTTTTGCCCAATAGACTTTTCGGTCCGCGTACTTTGGTGGCTTCTCCGAGGATGACTGCGCCACCTTCTTAATCGCATTATCAATCGACGCGAAAGTAGTAAACTTGAGACCCGATAGGGAAATGTTCTTTTCAGCGTACGCTGCCTCAATTGCTGTAACCGGCAGATAGTTTTCGATTTCCCGTCCCTCTGTTACCCAATGAAAGCTTCCGGACTTTTCACATTCGTCGATGATTCGACTCTTGGTATCGTTCAATTCAGAAGACTTGTTGCCTTTGTCACTATCGATCAAAACTGCTGCATTTCGGTTGATGGGAAGTAAGGGCAAAACGTTCAATGCGTCTTCGACCTCTGGTTGATCATGGTTTAGCGAGAGGTGCGAAAGTAGACGCCCACCGTAAAACATAATTGAGAAATCGACGCCTTCCTGAATGGGTTGGGAAAGCCCTTGTTCAATTGCAATTTCGATCCAGCGTCGCAAGTAGATAGCGTCACTTGGGCCTTCAACCCAAATGACGAATCGCGATTGCATGATATCCGATGCCGACACACCGAGATCGCGAAGAATATCCAACGACTGCTGCGTTGTTGTTATGACCTCGTTCTTGGTTACACCCTCCTCGGTCCAGAGACGGATGATATGGCATTCGCTAGGGCGAGAAAGAAAAAACGGGGAGTGTGTTGCAATGACATATTGGTTGCTAGTCTTGTCGATTAGGAAGTTCAAGAACGCTCGTTGGAGCCTTGGATGAAGATGAACCTCAGGCTCTTCCAAACAAATGATTGCCTCTGAGTATTCGAGTACCGCAATCGCGAGAATGATCAATTGGTGCATTCCAGACCCGTAATTTAAAAGTGGCAGTCGGAGATCCGAATTCCGAATGATGATTTCACTTTTTCCGGGTGGGACTTCAAGTTCAGCATCCGGCATCCCGACTAGTTGTCGAAGAAACTGCTGTACGTTCTCAAATTTGCGACGATCCGTGTCCTTGCCAATTTCGGGCGTCTTCCACGAAGCGAGCAAAGGCACAACGCCATTTCCAGCCAATTCGTATCCTCCGTCGGAAATTCTTCGAAACGCCGGGATGGAAACAACCTGCTTAAACTCATCGAGCCATCCTTTGACAATTTGATCTGCAATCGATGAGACCGTTTCTGACCATTGCTTTTCACTAACGCCGCTTTGGAAATACGACTCCTGAATTGCTAACTTCAAATTCGATTTTTTGTAATGATCCCAAGTATCGAAAGGATTGCGCCACATGAGACTGGGCTTTTTCTGTTCCTCAAATCGCCAGATGTCACCTGAAAACGCTTTTTGCTTCTCGGTTGTGCCTTGGAAGATCCCTTCGATGTTGAGCATTGGCGGATTTTCAGCGCCGCGCTTGTGCAATTCCAATTCGACAGTTTGCCGCCAATTTGCCCTCTTTTCAAACAGCTTCACGAGCGCTGAAATGGCATTTGACTTCCCAGCATTGTTTGGCCCGATCAACAGATTGCTCCGCTTTGCAAAGTCGAGTTCGACGGCTTGGTCGCCAATGCTCTTGTAGTAACGGAATCCAACCTTTTGAATTTGCATTTTGGGCAACCAGTCAACTTACGTTTTGATGTTTTGTTTCAAAAAGGGAGCTTTGTTCCCTTTGGGTTCAAGAAGCTTTTCGACGTACTGAGTTCACGAAAGTGTTTGCTTAATTGCTCCCCAATAACTGTGAAACTGCTGCGGTAAGGACTCCTGCACTAGCGGACTCGGTGGCCTGGAGTTGACTCTCCAAGGCGTCGCACAGTGACATCAGCACTGTGACCTTCGATACGATGCGTTTTTGCTCTACCACCGGTGGGATTGGAAAGAGGAGTTTTGCAAGTGAGCGGCCGGTTAGATGAGGTATACCAGCTCCGGTATAGTAGGTTTGGAGAATCCCAATTTCGTCGTATACTCTCATGCAGTAGGCAAAGTAGAATGCATCAAGATGTTTGCCAGGGCGAACTCTGTGAAGAGCCTTTTGAAACATGACTTGTTTAGACTCGCCTACCCAAACCGCAGTGCGACCGATTCCGTGTCCACCTTCGCAGATCAACACATCTCCATGGCGGACTTCAAATTCAGCAATTTCTTTGTCTTTAAATGGCATCTCCTTTAAACTTGTAAGGTCAAAACGCATCCAGTGAACATTGGTGTTGCGCAGATAGACCCTTGATGTACCAACGTTTTTTGCTTTGTCCAGCATTTTGCCTAAACGAGATTCAGCAACCTGTTCGAGCAATCCCCATCGCCATTGGCTCGGTACCGTGAATGGCCTGGTTGTTATTGTGTTATTTTCAGCAATGTCCGCCGGTTTTTCGTTAGGCTCCTGTGGCACAAGTTTACCCTGAACAGCAAGTTGAAGAATGGATTGGCGGAGGTGGGGGATGGTTGTTGGGGTGTCGAAGAGGAGATCGAAGTGGTCTTGCACGTATTTGGCATGCTTGACCGAATCAGCGGCGGAATTGGGGGATGTCAGGCGGTTCAGCGACGCTACCACCAACCGCTGCCTCGCAACTCGTCGCGACTCTTGTTGCAATGCAAACTCGTCGCACAACTTCATAAGTTGATCCACTTTTTCGACGATTCGCTTTTGCTCTGCGAGAGGAGGAAGAGGGAATTCTTGATTTTCAAATTCTTCGTATTTTAGACTTTGTACGGTTACGCCACCTTTTATTAGGGTCGTGAGAATGAATTGTTCGTGTCCCTTTAACAAAATTCGAATGAACTCAGAAGTTTCAGGCCGTTCCAAAATAAGAACTTTGAGATCTTGATTTACGGTACACTCGACATCGTTAACTGAAACCGGCAAAGTGCGTTTCAAAATGCCGCTTCGCGCAACGATTAGAACTGAGTTGGGTGGCACAAGTCTAATACGTGTACCATTGAGAGCAGCCTCCGTTATTCTCATTTCCGTGGATGTGATATGTGGGCGCTTCATATCCTTTGGAGATACCCACAGAACCGGTCCATCCCAGTATTCTCGTCGTTTCATTGAAGGAGTGCCACCACCACAAAAATCGCCAAGCTGGTTTAGTCGGACCAACTGCCACCCTCGAGGTAAGGATTCCCTTTGATTTCTAAATGTACCTAGATCTGTGGGAACCAAATTTTTGCGATTGAGCGGAAGGGTAACGCGCATGGTTCATCGGTCTCATTCTGCGTTCCTAGTTGCCCCTGCACGGCAAGTTGCAGAATCAACTCACGCATCTTTGCCACTGCGTTTGGCGCGTCGGCAAACATCTCGAAATTATCGAAGAACGTATTTACATCGAAAGTCGATTGAGCCATGTCTTTTGATTTCAATACTTGCGTCATAGCTGCTCGTCGTTCGTTTGCGATTGATCATCTAGCATGCTTTGCGTTAGTTCCGCTTCGATGTCTTCGATGCTTGGTAGACTCGATGCGAGGCTCTCTGGCAATGCCTTCGTCAATTCATAGTCGGCCACGCCGATCGGTTTGTTGATGTCTCTCAATGAGTACTCGGCGAGCACCCGGTCTTTGGTTTGGCATAGAACGAGACCTATCGTTTGAGCATCTTGCGGATGTCGCAAGAGATCGTCGGCGGCGGAGCAGTAAAAATTCATCTTGCCCGCGTACTCGGGTTTGAAATCCCCCTTCTTCAAATCGATGATCACAAAGCAACGCAAATGCAGATGGTAAAAAAGAAGATCGAGGTAGAAATCCTTGTCGCTGACGGATAGATGGTACTGGCGCCCCACGAACGCAAAGCCTCGTCCAAGCTCCAATAGAAACTTTTGGATATGGTTCAGCAAACCGATTTCCAACTCGCGTTCATGAAAAGGCTCGTCAAGCGTAAGGAAATCAAAGAGATACGGATCTTTCAAGAGCCCCTGCGCTAGGCTGGCATGCACTTCGGAAAGGGTCGAGGAGAAATTTGTTACAGCGCCACCTTGGCGTTCATGCGCTCGGTTCTTGATCTGCTGGATCAATGTATCGCGGCTCCAGCCTTGTTCGAATGTTTGACGCGCGTACCAAAGGCGGGTCGGTAGATCTTTGAGTTTTTGGATCAGGATCACGTTGTGAGCCCAACCTAATTGTACGATCGTTTGATGGATGGCCTTGTTCGGAGAGCTGTTCAAAATCGCGACTACAGAATCCGTTTTGCTCGAATTCGAGGTCAAATGGGCAACGGGCGGTTGCCCAATTCCTAGAGACCCATCCGGAAATCCCAATTGGGCAACGGACGGTTGCAAAAATACGCCCGCATCGGGATAGGACTGATAGAACTGGACCATGAGCTTCAAATTTCGCAGCGAAAAACCCTTTTCCTCAGGTAGTTCGTTTTTAAGGTCGAGTGCGAGCTTGGGCAAAACGCCTGCCCCCCAGCCTGCCTCGTCCTGTTTAGCAGCGATCATTCGGCCAACATCCC